>JAENWV010000130.1 GCA_016650015.1 Thermoleophilia bacterium
GGAAGGCCCTCGGACAAGCCTGCCGGTATCGATATGGCCGGCAATCCGGCCAGGTTTACCGGAATCGTACAAATGTCTGATTTGTACATGGTCAGCGGGTCGCCGGTTTTTTCGTCCAGCCGGAAAGCGGTAGTCGGGGCTGATGGCGAGACCAGCAGGTCGAATTCTCCCAGGGCCTTCTCGAAGTCCCGCACAATGAGGGTGCGGACCTTTTGGGCCTGCCCGTAATACGCTTCATAATATCCGGAAGAAAGCGCGTAGGTTCCGAGCATGATCCGGCGTTTGACCTCCTCGCCGAAACCAAGGCTTCGCGTCTCCTCATACATTTCCGTGACATCGTTCGTGCCCCCGGCCCGCAGCCCGAAGCGGACGCCGTCAAAACGCGCCAGGTTGGCGCTGGCCTCGGCCGGAGCCAGGATGTAATACGCCGGCAGGGCATAAGCGGAATGAGGCAGGCTGGCCTCGCCGACAATGGCGCCGGCGGCCTCCATTTTTTGCACCGCCTCGTTGAACACCGTCATCACACCGGCGTCGATCCCCTCCCCCACCAGTTCTTTCACTATCCCCAGGCGTACGCCAGACAGATCCCGATCTTCCGGCAGCGAAATTTCCTCTGGATGTTCAATAGAAGTGGAGTCCAGTGGATCCTTGCCGACCAGAAAACGCAGCATCAACGCCGCGTCGCTGACATTCCTGGTAATCGGCCCAACCTGGTCAAACGAAGAAGCAAACGCGACCAGCCCGTAGCGGGATACGCTGCCGTAGGTTGGCTTCAGCCCGACGACACCGCAAAAAGCGGCTGGCTGCCTGATCGAGCCGCCCGTGTCGGAACCAAGGGCCCAGACCGCCTCTCCGGCGGCCACCGCCGCCGCCGAACCACCGCTGGAGCCTCCCGGGACGCGTCCCAGGTCCCAGGGATTCCGTGTGGGTCCATAGGCGGAGTTCTCTGTGGATGAGCCCATGGCGAACTCGTCCATGTTGGTTTTTCCCAGCATAACGATGCCGGCATCCTGCATCTGACGGACGCAGGTTGCGGTATAGAAAGGTTTGTAGTTTTCCAGCATCCTTGAAGCGCAGGTCGTCGTGACCCCTCGCGTGCAGAGCACATCCTTGACCGCTGTCGGCAGGCCCGCCAGCTCAGGTCTGTTTCCCGCCAGCTGATCAACCGCCGCGGCTTCCTCTCGAGCGCTTGTGCTGGTCACCTTCAGGTAGGCGAAAACATCCTTGTCGTGGCGCTCGATCTGGGCCAGGCAGGCACCAGTGAGCTCGGAAGAGGTCAGCTCTTTCTTCCCGATCAGGGTAAGAGCTTCCACAGCTGTCAGCCGCAGCAGGTTCAAAAGCTAATCATGCCTCCAGAATAGGAGGCACCCGGAATGCACCCCGTTCAACTTCTGGACCGTTGGCGAGGGCTTCTTCGCGTTCCACTGAGGGGCGTGGTTCATCCTCGCGAAAGACATTCGCCAGCCCGATCACATGGGAAGTCGGTTCCACGCCGGAAAGGTCGAGCTCGGAAATCTTGTCTATGTGGTTGAGGATACCGGATAGCTGGCCGGCAAAGCGGTCAAGTTCGTCTGGTCCGACCTTCAGCCGGGCCAGCTTGGCCACGTATTTGACATCTTCATGAGAAACCAAGTCCCAATCCTTTCATTCACCAGGAAGAAAGCTGCACGAACCGAACCGCGCCGCAGTTGAAAATGTTATCACAACCCCTGTTCCGACTCCTTTCCACTCGCGGAGGTTTACGAGTGAATCGATATCGAAATCATCCACGGTCAGCTCAAAATGTTTAGATGGCATCATCACTGGATGGCTTCCGCCGAAAAAGCTTTAAGAAATGGCCGCGATCGAGTATATCGCCGGTGTCCAGGGCCGGCCGTTCCAGTTTCGAGCTTTCGAGGACCCGCAAGGGATTTTGAAGCATGATTGTTCGCGCCGCGGCCTCTCCGAGCTCCTCAACTAAAATTTTGTAACAAGCTGAAAGCAGCGGCGCCCGCTTGCCGGTGGAGTGAGCATCGCTTGCCACCAGGTGAATCATGCCTGATTTTGCCAAAATCAGGCTCGTTTTTTTTATGGTCTTTCCAAAAACACCTTCGATACTGGCGGCTGTCAGCTGGCAGTAAATTTGATCGCGTTCCAGAATTTCATCGAGCCGGCCTGGTCGCTTCTGTACAAAGGCCGCTCGCTCTGGATGCGCCAGTATCGGGTACAGCCCGCATAGGCGAACCCTGTACGCAGCCTGGGCAACCTGATCGAAGGTCGTTTCCGCGGTTTCCATCAGAAGAAATTTGCCACCATTGATAGCGAGCGACTTAAGAAATGTTTTGTCGCCCGCCAGGCAGGCGCTCATGGGAACCTCGGCGCCGGCTGACAGTCGCAGATCGATACCGGCTGAAGTAAATATCTTCCTGAGCTGGGCGAGCCTTTGTTCGCGGTCGCTTCCGTCGTAATATCCCTCGACGATATGAGGTGTCGCCACGATGTCGGTTATGCCATCCGCCATCGCCATTCTGGCCATTGCCAGGCTGGTATCCATGTCGGGTGGTCCATCGTCGACACCGGGAATAATATGACAATGTGTATCGATGAATTCCAGCAAATTGCCCTCACGCAGATGTCTTGAGAATGGCAGCAAGCTCAATTATGCTATAAATAGTGTGCAAGATCATCTTTCCGAAATCCTGTTCCAGATTATTCCATGAAAAGAAACTTGAAAATATTGGGCATTCTGCTCATCATTGCCGGCGTTGGGGTCTTGCTCATTGTCCCCGGATCGTGGGTGCTTGGATATTTCGCCCAGCGAGGCCTGGACAGCGAGTTCAATCAGGAATCCGCAGCAGCCCTGTCACTGAACTCATCCGTGATGGACAAGATGCAGGGCGCGGCGGATACCGAGAAACTTAGAGAGCTGGCCAAATCTTTCCAGAAGCAGTTGCGGAGCGAGCAGACAATTGCCCGGCTGGAGATCCCCAGAATCGGCGTAAATGCAGTGGTAGTCGAAGGCACAACCGACGGTTCACTGCGTAAGGGCGTCGGCCATATGGAAGGAACGCCTCTACCGGGCATGGGAGAGAATTTCAGTCTTGCTGGAGACCGGGTACTGTATGGCGCACCCTTTTTAAATATCGATGATATTACTGAGGGCGACGAGATTAAGGTTCAGACAACCTATGGCAAGTTCGTATACAACATGGTCAGCACCAAGATCACCGACCCGGAAGACATCGACATTCTAAAATATCCGGGTTTTGAAGCTATCACCCTGATTACCTGTGATCCTCCCTGGGACACCTCGCACCGGCTGATTATTCAGGGAAAGCTCGTTTCCGCTAATCTTCTGCCCTAGTAGGCTCCCCGGTTTCGGGACGAGGCCAGCCTATCAGTAGACCAGTGAAAAAGAAGTAGATCATGGTAAGAGCAAACATGTTCCAGTCCCAGTCGTAGGCCGCGTGGATCAGATAAACAACCAGCATGGCGATCAAAGCGCCGGCCAGGGAGCGCTCCCAGCGATCGTTGAGTCTGCAGAGCAGAAGAACGGAAAAAGCCATGGCTATTGATATAAATGCCATTCCCAGGGCGAAGCCGATGATGCCCAGCTCAGAGAGCAACTGGAATGGGTGGCCATGAGGCTGCTTGACGAAGTTATTTCCATCATCTCGCTTGAGCAGGTGGGTTATTGGAAAACTCTGTCCACCACTACCTTTCACAGGGTTTTCCTGCCAGTTTTGCACCGCTACTTCCCAGAGACGCCAGCGTCCCGATGATCCCATTTCCAGCAGGCGTGCGCTGCCCTCATTGGTGGGAATCCCATACTTGAGGTTATGAAATGCCTCGCTGGCCCACTCACCAACTGATGGCTTCGACAGAGCAAATGATGCGGTGGTGAAAATTGTCAGGCTGCTGATGGCAATTATTAAAAAAGCCCCAACCACCTTATTCACTTTAGGTGAAAAGTTGATTCTTTTTCCCACAAGAAGGGATACGGAAAAGATTACCGCTACCCACAGAACTGCCAACAAAAGGTACAGTCTTAGGGACGGCGCAACGGACAGCCGATCATCCAGGTTCACATTATTGTTCATAAGAGCACTTTGGGCACTACTCCATCTTGCTACAAGAAATGCCGGCGGTATTGCTAGCGCCATGGCGCCAAAACCCCTCAACCGTAGGGGCACAATCGCAAAATATATCAGCAGCCCAAAAAACAATGCGATCGCAGCACCGCGTGAAACAGTAAAGAACAAGCCAACAAGCAAAAGTGGCGAAGCCATTGCGGACAGCAGGCGCACAATCCAGTGAAAGTCCTTCGCTGCCATCAGATAAATAGACAGAACATATCCCAGAGCCATCAACAGTCCCATTGCATTGACATAGCCGATAGGTATGGCCAGGCGCCCCATTTCATCAGCATTTTCCACAACAGAGGGAAGAGCCTTAGCGCCGAGTCCATATACGGCAGCGGCCGTGATCACTGCCAGTAAAAGTACTGGAGCCAGCCGACGGGGTAATCTGAACCTGCCAATTAATATGCCAATGGCGAAGATGGCAAAATAGCCGCCAGTCCGATTGAAATCAATCCAGGTCTGATCCGCGGCAATCGACCAGCGCATCGACAACCCCACCCAGAGCCAGGAAGCCGCGGCAAGCCCCAGGAGAACTATTTGACCATGCGTCCAGCCGTGAATTATTTCATCGCGCTCAGTAAAAACGAGGAAAAGGAAGATTGCCCAGGCACCAACAATGCACAACGTCATCGCATCTGGAAAATATGCACCGTTGGCGAATACGGCGAAGGCCTCGATGGCCATAACCATCAAAGTCGAAAATATGAGAACAGCAGATGTTTTCAGTAACATTCTTTCTACAGATTGGATATTCATAAAGATCAGGACTTGAATTGATCCGACTGTTTGCAGGCCTTA
>JAENWV010000069.1 GCA_016650015.1 Thermoleophilia bacterium
GGATCTGCAACCGCCCGGACCAAAGCGTTGATGTAATCGACCACAGGGTCAGGGCTGCGCTTGGTTTCGATGAAGACCATACCGGCAGCTGGTCATCCATCCTCGATACGATTCGTGATAGAATTGATCCGTTCCGGTTGGAGGATGTTTGCAGTGGCTGTCGCTGGCTGGACCTGGATTACTGCACTACCGGTCTGACTGAACTCGCAGATCTGCCCGCCACTGACGACTAGCAACTCAGCCGTTTTCGGGCCACCGAATAAATACTCAATTTCGTTCTAACCTGCTCTCGCCATGACAACCTTGCTGCTTGCCATCGATATCGGAAATACCCACTCGGTCGCCGGACTTTACGACGGCGATGAGCTGCGGGAGCATTGGCGCGTCGCAACCGACTCACAAGCGACTGCCGACCAGCTGGCCACTCTTTTCTCTTCCCTGCTGGCGCTCAAGGGTTATAAACTGGTCGATGTGGGGCAGACTATTGTTTCCTCGGTAGTGCCTGCGCTGATAAGCCAGTATGAGCAGTTTGCGGAAACTTGTCTGGGGACGAAGGCGCTGATCGTCGGACCGGGCCTGAAGACCGGCCTGCCGGTGCTTACCAACAATCCTCATGAGGTAGGGGCGGACCGCATAGTCAACGCAGTTGCGGCGCTGGAGATGCTGGGTGGGCCCTGTGTGGTTGTTGATTTTGGCACGGCTACTACTTTCTGTGCCATTTCGGCCGCTGGTGAGTATCTTGGCGGAGCGATCGCCCCGGGGGTCGAGGTTTCGCTGGAGGCTCTGACCACGCGGGCGGCGCGGCTGTCCCGCGTCGATCTGAGCGAACCGGAAGCAGTCATCGGCAAAACGACAGCGGCATCGCTGCGCTCCGGGGTCATCTTCGGCTTTGCCGGCCTGGTCGATGGTATCGTCGAGCGGATACAGAAGGAGCTGAGCGGTGCAGCCAAAACCGCGCCAGTCGCCACAATAGCCACCGGCGGCCTCGCCGAACTGGTGGTTCCACACACAGAAACGCTCAGGCGGGTCGACCCGCTGCTGACGCTGAAGGGTTTGAAACTGGTCCATGAGAGGAACGAAAAGAATTAACTCCCTGCTTACTCAGGCAATTGCAACCGAATGCCGAATGTGAAAAGCGCTTCCCCGATGAACTACCAGGAGTAATTTCGATGAACCCTGATGTAAAGCTCTCAAAGACGCAGAAGGACGAGTCCGGGCCGAAGTCCAAACCGTTCATCATCGCCCATATCTCCGACATGCATGCCGGCTCGCAATATTTCGTGCCCAACCTGATGGACCGGGCCGTTATTGAATTAAACGAGCTCAAGCCGAACGTTGTGGTTACCACCGGCGATCTGACCAATGAGGGATTCAAGCAGGAATACCTGCTGGCCAAGAGCTACCTGGACAAGATCCAGTGTGAGAATCTGCTGCTTGTTCCTGGCAATCACGATGCCCGTAATGTGGGATATGTCCACTTCGAAGATATGTTTGGATCACGACAGACCGTCTGCCACCGCGATGGTATCAGCATCGTCGGAGTTGATTCCTCCGAGCCAGACCTCGATTACGGTACGATTGGCCGCCACCGTTACACCTGGATCAAGGAGCAGTTCGCCGCGCCCGCCAACTTCCGGGTCTTTTTGCTGCACCATCACCTGTTGCCGATACCCGGAACCGGCCGCGAGCGCAACATGGTCTACGACGCCGGCGACACCCTCGAGGTATTACAGGATTGCGGCGTCAATCTGATTCTCAGTGGCCACAAACACGTACCCTATGCCTGGCGTCTTGAGAACATCTTTGCAGTCAATGCCGGCACCGTCTGTACCCTGCGCCTGCGCGGCAAGGTGCGTCCCTGTTACAACGTTATCGAGATAGGTGACGACGAGGTCACCATCTGGCGCAAGTACCCCTTCCATGACGCCGATCAGATCATCAAGTTCTATCCCTCCACTGTGGCCTTTGAAAAGTCGGCCAGGCCGAACAGAGGTGGTTCCCTTTGAAACCGGCCATTGCCCTGATCGATGGCGAACACTATCCCGATGTGGTCCGGGAGGCCCTGGATGAGGTGTCGCAACGCTATGATCTGAGGGCGGCTGTATTCCTCGGGGGCACGGAAAAGATCGATACGTCGCTTGCCGGCGACGCCGAACAGAACGAGTACGGGGTTCCGGTTTTCCTTCATGAGGATGTACAGGAAGCGTTCAACCTGGCGATCAGTATGCACCGGCCCGAGGTGGTTGTTGACTTGAGCGACGAGCCGGTGCTAGGATACAGGGAGCGGTTCCGGTTCGCCAGCTTCGCGCTCGCCGCTGGGGCCGAATATCAGGGCGCAGATTTTATTCTTTCTCCTCCGTCTTTCCATAAACTTTCCGCGAAGCCCTCCATTTCCATAATTGGTACTGGAAAGAGAATCGGCAAGACGGCGATCAGCGGATTTGTTTCGCGGGAGATCTCGGAAGCCTTTAATCGGACTGGCAAGAAAGACGGCGTCGTGATCATTGCCATGGGCCGCGGGGGTCCACCTGATCCGGAGGTTATCGCCGGCAGCGAAAGCCGAATCGGCGCAGCCGATCTGCTCGCCTACAGCCGCCAGGGCAAACATGCCGCCTCGGACTACTTCGAGGATGCCGTGCTAAGTTCGGTGACCACAGTGGGATGCCGCCGTTGCGGCGGCGGTCTGGCGGGCGCGCCTTTTATTTCAAATGTGGTAGAAGGGGCTGCTGTTGCGGAGAAGTTGCCTGCGGACCTGCTGATATTCGAGGGAAGTGGATCCGCGCTTCCCCCGATAGAAGTCGACAGGGCCATCTGCATAGCGGGCGCCGACCAGCCCTACGATTATTTGCTAGGTTACCTCGGCACTTACAGAATGCTGATTTCCGACCTGGTGGTATTGACAATGTGCGAGGAGCCGTTGGCCAGCCAGCAAAAGGTGGACAGTATCATTGCAGGTATCAAGGCACTGAAGCCGGGGATAGAAGTAATACCCACGGTGCTGAGGCCCAGGCCGGATGGAGATATCAATGGCCGTCGGGTGGCATATTTCACCACAGCCCAGGGCGAGGTGGTAGAGCATATCAAGGAATTCATCAGCAGCACCTACGGGTGCACGATAGATTTTGTTTCGACTGAGCTGGCTGACAGGAAGAAACTGCGCGCCGACCTGGCCCAGCTGAAGGATGGCGACGCGGACATCTTTCTTACCGAGATCAAGGCAGCGGCGATCGACGTGGTAACCGAAGAGGCCGACAGACGCGGTGTGGAAGTGGTTTTTTGCGATAACGTGCCTGTGGAGATTGACGGCCAGGAGAGGCTTGCGCCACTGATCGCCAGCCTTGCTGAGCAGGCGATAGAGGATTTCAGGGTGAAAAATGGCTGATCCCCGGGAACATCATGACCTGCAGATCGTCGACAAGGAACACGGGATTCCATATTCCAAGGGATTGATGGCGCAGTCGCTGATGGCTACCGGTTTACCGCCGGAGCGCTCCTATCACATAGCGCGTGAGATCGAGCAGCATCTGATCGACAGCGGCGAATCGACCATAACCCTGGCCGGACTGCGCGAGATTGCCCAGCAGTCCCTGGGCGAGGAAGAGGGAAAGAAATTTACCGAACGCTACCGCCGCTGGCGGCAGCTGGGAGAGCTGGAGAAACCGATCATTATCCTGATCGGCGGCGCCACCGGCGTTGGCAAGAGTACGCTGGCCACGCAGGTTGCCCACCGGCTTGGCATCACCAGGCTGACATCGTCGGATCTGATCCGCCAGGTGATGCGGGCATTTTTCTCCGCGGAGCTGATGCCGGCGATCCATTACTCGTCGTTCGACGCGGGCAAGGTGGTCAAGGCGGCCGAGGCCAAGGGTGTCGACCGCGATATCACCGGATACGTCGAGCAGGTGGAGAAAGTGTGTGTTGGTGTGAACGCCATCATTACGCGCGCCATCAACGAAGGGACGCCGATGATCGTCGAGGGAGCTCATCTGGTTCCGGGTTTCCTCAAGGAAGACCTTTGGGACCGCGCAGTCGTCATCCAGATGGTGCTCGTGGTCGATGACATCGAGCGTCACCGCGGACACTTCTATGTGCGCGACCAGGAGACCGGCGGGGTCAGGTCGCTGGAGAAATATGTGGAAAGCATGGACAAGATCCGCCGGGTACAGGACTACCTGGTGCAGGCAGCCCAAAGGGCGAAGGTGCCGGTGATCGACAACCAGAACATCGATGACGCGGTCAAGACGGTGATGGGTATCGTGCTCGACACCGTGGACAAATATCAGAAAGCTTCAAACCATAAAATAGAGGTGAATTGATGGAACTGTATATCGATACCGCCAACCTGGAAGATATCAGGGAAATCGCCCACTGGGGCATTCTCTCGGGGGCAACCACGAACCCGACCCTGCTGTCGCGCGAGAGTGGCGACTATGACGAGATCATTTGCGAGATATGCGACCTTGTTGGCGGACCCGTCAGTGCCGAGGTTATGTCTGAAGATGCAGAAGGTATGGTAGAGGAAGCCGAACGACTGGTAGGTCTCCACAAAAACGTGGTCATTAAGGTGCCCATGTTGCCGGAAGGTCTCCGTGCGGCCAGGGAATTGTCGAAACGCAACATCAAGACCAATGTCACCCTGGTCTTTTCCGCCAACCAGGCTCTGTTGGCCGCCCGAGCCGGCGCTACCTATGTGAGCCCCTTCGTCGGCCGTCTTGACGACATCGGCCACGACTCTAATGCCATACTCACGGAAATCGTCGAGGTCTTTACCGTGAACGAATTTTCTACTAAAGTAATCGCAGCCAGTATCCGACATCCCTTGCACGTTACCCAGGCCGCTCTTCTGGGCTGCGATATTGCTACAATTCCTCCGGCAGTTTTCCACAAATTGGTCAAGCATCCGTTAACCGACAAGGGTATCGCCAGTTTTAAGGCGGATTGGGAGAAGGCACAAGCTGAGACTTAGGATAATAACCGCAAACCAGGAGAAACCGGGCGCCGGCAAAAGGTCTGGCAGCCGTGAAAGCATATTCGTTTTAAATCCCACAGAAGGGCATAACAAAGTGACACCATCATGGAAATAGTCGAAAACAAGGATCAGGAAAGCAAAGTGAAAGAAGAAAAGGCACCGCAGGAGACCAAGCAGGTGAAACCGGTTAAAGAGAACAAACCGGCCACTGCGACGGCCAAGGACAACCGGACCGAAAAGGATGAACAGGTCAACGTTCGCACCGGTACTCTCGACCTGTTGCCGGACGGCTTTGGCTTTCTCCGCACCAAAGGTTATGTGCAGAGCGATAACGATATTTATGTGTCACTTTCACAAATAAGGCGCTTTAGCCTGCGGCGTGGCGATGAAGTCACCGGTCAGGTGCGGGAGCCCAAGGACAGCGAGAAATACAACGCTCTTCTTAAAATCGAGGCGGTCAACGGGATGGATCCCGAGCAGGCGCGCCAGCGGCCGCACTTTGATGCCCTGACGCCGCTGTTTCCCACGGAGCGGTTAAGGCTGGAGACAACGCCCACCGAGATTGCCTCCCGGGTAATCGACCTGGTCGCGCCCATCGGCAAAGGTCAGCGAGGGTTGATCGTGTCGCCGCCGAAGGCGGGCAAGACCACCATCCTCAAGCAGATGGCCAATAGCATCGTTGAGAACAACCCGGATGTCTATCTTCTGGTCCTGCTGGTGGATGAGCGTCCGGAAGAAGTAACCGACATGCAGCGCTCGGTGAAGGGCGAGGTAGTGAGCTCCACTTTCGACCAGCCTTCAGATAACCACGTTCAGGTGGCCGAGCTGGTGCTCGACCGGGTCAAGCGCCTGGTTGAATCCGGCCGCGATGTCGTGGTACTGCTCGACAGCATAACCAGGCTCGCCCGAGCCTACAATCTAACGGCGCCGGCCAGCGGCCGCATTCTTTCCGGCGGTGTTGATTCCACTGCCCTGTTCCCGCCCAAGAAGTTCTTTGGCGCGGCGCGCAACGTGGAGGAGGGTGGCTCGCTGACCATTCTGGCGACAGCCCTGGTCGACACCGGCAGCCGCATGGATGAGGTCATCTTCGAGGAGTTCAAAGGCACCGGCAACATGGAGCTTCATCTTGAGCGCAAGCTCGCAGACAAGCGAATTTTCCCGGCTATCGACATCGAGCGGTCAGGTACCCGCAAGGAAGAGCTGCTCATGGAGGACGCGGAAGCGATCCAGGTCTGGAAAGTGCGAAATGTTCTCCATGCCCTGGATTCGGGAGCTGCCATCGAGCTTCTCATCTCCAAGCTTCGTGATACCAAGACAAACGAGCAGTTTCTCAAGGAAATCGCCAAGAACTCGCGGGCGTAGGAAGCACAGTCCAAAATAACTCAGCTTCTTAACGAAAAAACCGGACCGCTTGATCCGGTTATGCTAGGCAGCCTGGGCTCGTCCGCCTCTCCGGCCGTCACCATCATCATCTCCGGTGCCCCGCTGGGGATGTTCCCAGCAACTTCCATACAGGCGGCACAGGTAGTAGGCGCGGGCGAGGTAGTCATTTTTGCGAGACAGGCTGATGTGCATGCTGCGGTAGGTCCAGGTAGAACAATAGTTTTGGGCTCTATCTGTCATTGAACGCCCCGTACGTGAGTCGGCCGGCAAAACATGCCGCCCGGATGCGAGCCCCACAACCTAAAAATCGATGGGCAGGATGTGGTCCTTGCTGAGCGCGGTTATGAAATTGTCGGCCTCTTCCTCCATATTCTTCTTCTGCATGTTGTCCAGTTCCTTCATGATGGACTCGCGGCCGACGCGTGCGTTCTTCAACAGCTCACGGACTGTCTCGCGGTCAACGATGAGTTCCCGTTTACACAGACAGTTCGGGCAGAGCATCAGGACTTTCCATTCCATATCATTCATCTGGTAACGTTCCACCGGATATACCAGATGCGACTTGCAGAGTGGACAAGTCTGTAGTTCTGTTCTTTTTCTCTGTAGCTCTGTCATGATTACCTCAATTACACTCTCGACGGAATCATTATCGTCGAAGCAAACCAGATCAATTACCTGCCCTTGGGCGAGGATAATTCTCTGGGTGAAATATTCTTTATCGCTGTCTTTTTCGTGAAGCAATTAGTTAAGTGTTTAGTTTTCATCGCCCCATCAAGACTTTACGTCTCTGCCCTAAAAGGATAAGCCTGACAAGAATGGAGGTACCACTTTTGGTGGGTTGCTCCGCCCTGCCGTTAGCTTTATCGGCAATGGCGAAAGTTACCTTAAACCGGGCTTTTTTTCTCATTTATAAGGGGTTTTGGCGGGAATTATCATAGGGCTGTCAGGGGGCAACGCGGGAAAGCTGAGGCTGTGAAACAGGCAAATCAGACAGACGCTTTCAGGAAATTGTGTATTGAGGCCATTGGGCGCCCCGGGACTCTTTAAGCTCGCGCTGTAAGCAGACTGATGGGCGCCTGCCATAGACCGAAAAGCCTTTTTAAGTTTCAGGCCTCGGTGGGCGCAGGCGCCCAGATCAGCGAACCAGGGAGACACATTGTGCCCTGGGAGACGGCCAGCATCCGTATCCGGTCTCTCTGGAAATTTGGTTGTTCCGCCCAACGACCCCGGCCATTATCTGCAATGAGAACCAGGATCCCCGGAGGAGGGCACAACAATATCGTCTTCCCGGATAAAGGACAGAGGGGACGGGCCGCGAGACCCGCCTCCTCTGGTTGTTTCACCTGAACTGCTGGGGACACTGTCGTTGATATGGCTCATTGGGGAATAACCGCTTGAAGGAGCCGCATCAGTCAAATCTACAAGACATCCACCCACGTTCCGTAGATCGCCCACCAGGTGATGAATCCGTGCTGGAATTGGCTGCGCGCGGCTCCACCAGGAAGGGCGA
>JAENWV010000053.1 GCA_016650015.1 Thermoleophilia bacterium
CAGTCTGATCGTCGGCTCCCGGCTGGTAACCGCTGCCAGTCTTTTGTAATCCAAGCGCCGCACCGGGGGCAGGAGTCTCAAGCTCGTCGAGCCAGCCGCCGCCTGTGATAAAGTTCAGGCATGGGAAAACGCAACTATCTGAGAGATCTGAAAGCGGGAGCCGCGGTCGACGACGTCTTTTTTTTACGCGAGGCGAGGCGGGGGAAGGCCAGAACAGGCAATAATTACCTGGCGCTCAAGTTGAGCGACAGGAGCGGGATAATGGAGGCGCGTGTCTGGGAGTCTGCCGATCAGCAGGCGGCCAGGCTGGCACCGGACTCATTTATCCGGGTCCGGGGGACAGTTGAGAGCTATCGCCAGCGCCTGCAGTTGAATATTACTTACGCGGAACCAGTTGACGCCGCCGGCCTGGACCAACGGGATTTTCTTCCCGGTTCCTTTCGCGACATCGAGGAGCTGGCCGGCTACCTCGAATATTTTCTTACCGAAGTCTATGACGATGATTATTCACGCCTGCTGCGATCCTTTTTTGAAGACGAGGAGTTTCTGCGTCGTTTCTGCCAGGCTCCGGGAGACGTCCGCTCCCATCATGCTTTTCTGGGTGGGCTGCTCGAGCATACCGTCTCGGTGGCGACGCTTTGCCAGCACACGACGGTGCAGCACCCGCGCCTGGACGCCGACCTGCTGGTCACGGCGGCGCTACTCCACGATGTGGGCAAGGTGGAAGAATTCACCTTCGAGGGCCGCATTGGCTACAGCAAGGAAGGCCGGCTGTTAGGACATGTGCTGATCGGGCAGCGGATGATCGAGGAAAGGATCAGGGAGCTCGGTGATTTTCCCCGTGACAAGCAGTTGATGCTGGTGCACGCGTTGATCAGCCATCATGGAGAGCTGGAATGGGGGGCGCCCAAACGGCCGCAGAGCGCCGAAGCCCTGGTGCTCCATCACATCGATAATCTCGATGCCAAGGTAAAAGGATTTCTGGAGGTCGTGGA
This sequence comes from Thermoleophilia bacterium, assembly GCA_016650015.1. Taxonomy (GTDB): domain Bacteria; phylum Actinomycetota; class Thermoleophilia; order BMS3ABIN01; family BMS3ABIN01; genus JACRMB01. The sequence goes on from JAENWV010000053.1 coordinate 996, forward strand.
AGGCCGGGGAGAGGTCAGCTGGCCCGAACTGCAGAATTTATTCCGGCGGCCGCTGGATGAACCGCTTGCCGCCGACAGACCCGTGGATTGACCGGTCTGGTCAGTCCTCTTCCTTGAGTGACCGGTCTATCTGCTCCTCCAGGTCCTTGTCGATCCTGGCTTCACTCCCGGACTTCTTTTCCCTGACTGCCTCTTCGGTTTCCGGTTCTATGAAGGTTTCACCGCTGATCATGGCGTCGAAAGCTTTCGCCTTAAGGCGGGCGCGGGTTTCATCGATGCGGCGGCGCATCTCGTCACGGTCGATCTGTGAGGGGACCGGACCGCCGGCAGCAGCTTCCGCATCCGTCCTGACGGGAGTTTCTTCTCCTATCGTCGGCTCTCCTTCGACGGGAGTTCCCAATGCGGTCAACTCGCCTTCTTCGTCCGTAGTGGCATCCTCTGTTTCAACGGCCTCTTCCGCAACTGCGTTGCTTGTTTCAAGGCTCTCGACTGCCGGTGTGTCTTCTATCTCAGGCGCTGTCTCGACAGCCATGTTTTCCTCGACCGGCGCTTCTATTGTTTCTACCTCCAGCAGGATTTCCGGCGCCTCGGCCACATCTATCTCTTCCCTGGTTGCTTCCGCCGGCGCTGTGACCGGTTCTTCGAGTTGCTCTTCCACCTGCCGTCTTGTTTCCTCAATCCTCGATTCCAGGTCTACCGGAGCAGAAACCGGAGCGGTAGCGGTGGGACAAAAGCCAACCTGCGGGCCTTCCGCCGAAGGCAGTTGCGGGCGGCCGCCACCCATCAATCTGTTTCTCACATCCTTGCGGGAGAACAGGTAAGCCAGGCCGGCGCCAAAAACTCCACCAAGTAACAATCGGGTAAGCTTTGCCATCAGGATCATCCCTTCAAGGTCAGTAACGAGGACAAAATCTTATTATCAGTGTCGGTTGAATGGAAGGATATCAGGAAGTGCCGCCGGCTGCGGCCGCCGGTCTATTTATTCTCGACGGGTTCTCTTCCTGTAGCCTTCTTCAACTCATTAATTCTCCGCGACAGCTCTTTCTCAAACCCACGGTCCGAGGGACTGTAGTAGCCGCGTTTTTCAACTCCCGGCGGAAGATAATTCTGCCCGACGACGGCTCCGGGGTAGCTATGGGGATACTTGTAGCCTTCTCCGTGATCCAGCTTCTTCGCCCCCGGGTAATGGCTATCGCGCAGATGCTTGGGCGGTCTGCGGGTGCCTTCCTCCTCCACGTCCTTCATCGCCTGGCCGATGGCGCGGCAGGAAGCGTTGCTCTTGGGCGCCAGGGCGAGGTAGGTGGCTCCCTGGGCAAGGTTGAGCTGGCACTCGGGCAGACCTACGAATTCCACGGCACGAGATACCGAAGTGGCTACGACCAGCGCCTGCGGGTCGGCGTTGCCGATGTCCTCAGAGGCAAAGATGATCATGCGGCGGGCGATGAACCTGGGGTCTTCACCACCGGTGAGCATCACCGCCAGCCAGTAGATGGCGGCGTCGGGGTCGCTGCCCCGCATGCTCTTGATGAAGGCGGAGATGGCATCATAGTGCAGGTCGCCGCCCTTCTGGTAGAAAACCGGCTTACGGTGAATCGCCTCCTCGACCAGCGCCAGAGGGATCACCCCATTGTCGCCTTCCGGTGCCAGCTCGGCGGCCGTTTCGAGCATGATCAGGGCTGCCCGGGCGTCGCCGCCGCTAGCGCGGGCTATCGCCTCGAATCCGTCATCCTCCAGACGCAGGCCGCTGTTGCCGAGTCCGCGTTTCTGGTTGGACAGGGCGCTGGCAATCAGCTGTTTCAATTCCGGAACGGCGAGCGGCAAGAATTCGTAGAGTTCGCACCGGGAGATCAGAGGGCCGATGACCTCGAAGTACGGGTTCTCGGTGGTGGCGCCGATCAGGGTGACCACGCCGCTTTCAACCACCGGCAGCAGCGCGTCCTGCTGGGACTTGCTGAAGCGGTGGATTTCATCCACGAAGAGGATGGTGCGCCGGCCGCGGTATTCAAGCTCGTCTTCCGCCTCGGCGAAGACCTTGCGCAAGTCGGCTACACCGGAGCTGACGGCGCTCACCTGCCGGAAGTTGGCCCTGGTCTGGGCGGCGATGATCATTGCCAGGCTGGTTTTGCCGGCGCCGGGCGGCCCGAAGAAGATCATCGAGGGCAACCTGTCGGCTTCGATGGCGCGGCGCAGGGTGCTCCCCGGCGCCAGTATTCCTTCCTGGCCGGCGAAATCATCGAGAGTGGTCGGCCGCATGCGATGGGCCAGCGGCGCCTCATCCCTGGGCGTAGCAGGAACTTCCGGGTTTTGCAGGTTAAAAAGGTTTGGATCACCCATGCCCTGATTCTAACATGATGTCCGGCGCGCCGGGCTGCCCGGCGTTTTTTGCCGGAGCGCCCCGTTGCCAGTCTCCGCATACCTGATCCCGTCGGGATCGCCCCGCGGGAGCCCTTAACACGGCCTGTTTGACACTGATAGTCATGCTGTCTAATCTTGTCATGCTGTTCGTGGCGCCAGGTGATCGCGGCAGGAACGGTCTTATATAATAATCTGACAACTCCTCAAGGGGGTATCTTGAAAGCAGTAATACTGGTTGGTGGCCAAGGCAAGCGCCTCCGGCCCCTTACGCTGGGAACGCCGAAGCCGATGGTGCCCCTGGCCAACAAGCCGTTTGTCTCATACGTTCTGGAACGGCTGCGTAACCATGGCATCAGCGAAGTTGTTTTTTCCATGGGCTATCTGCCCGACGGCATCAAGGCATACTTTGGTGACGGCGGCGATTTGGGCCTTAAGGTGACCTATGTGACTGAGGAACGGCCGCTGGGGACCGCGGGAGCGGTCAAGAACGTGGAGGAGCATGTGGGCGATGGCGACTTCCTGGTGCTCAATGGCGACATCCTCACCGACCTGGACCTGGGCAGCCTGATCGCCTACCACAACGAGAAGCAGGCGGTAGCCACGATCGCCCTGACGCCGGTTGAGGACCCGACCGCCTATGGCCTTGTACGGACCGGCGGAGCCGGGGAAGTACTCGGTTTCCTGGAGAAGCCCAGCTGGGACCAGATCGATACCAATCTCATCAATGCCGGCACCTACGTGCTCCGGAGCGAGGTTTTTGATCTGATTCCGCCCGGCGTGGAACACTCGTTCGAACGCGGCGTCTTTCCGCGGCTGGTCGGCAAGGGACTCTATGGTTACCGCAGCGACGATTACTGGATGGATATAGGTACGCCGGAGAAATATCTGCAGGCCCACTACGACATCCTCGAAAAAAATGTTGAGACCAGCGTCTCCGATTGTCTCGACCAGGATTTTGTCTGCATGCAGGGCCAGGTGCATCTGGAGACCGGCGCCAAACTGGTGCCGCCGGTCATCATCGGCGAAGGCTGCACCATCAGGGCGGGTGCGCGTGTGGGCCGTATGGCCATAGTCGGGCCCGGCTGCACCATTGCGGCGGGCAGCGTCGTGGAGGAGTCGGTGCTTCAGGAGGGATGCATCCTGGAAGAGAACGCGGTCGTGCGCCGCAGTATCATCGCCAGGGGGGCTTCGGTGGGAGCGGGCACCCTCGTTGCCGGCGGCGCCATCATCGGTGAAAACGCCAGGGTCGAGGGTGACAACATCCTGACGAACCACATCCGTGTTTACCCTGGCACAGTGGTGCGCGAGGGGTCAATCAAGTTCTGACAGGTCAGGCCGCCGCCAAGGCTTCGCGCGCCAGTTCTCCAACCGACCGTTGTACCAGCTCGCCGTTTTCATAGATAGTCAGCTTCCCGTCGTCGCCGGTCAGGCCGCCGATGGCTTCCCTGGCCTTGACTCCGGCCCGCGACGCAGCCCAGACAGCCATTCCTCTGACCGCAGGGTCTTCGTTTCCCAGGGAATCCCTGATAATCCTGTCGCTGCCGGTTATGCCGGTAATGCCCGCTTCGCCCATTCTTCCGGCGGCCCGGAGAACTCCTTTGAGGAAGACCTTCTCCTCGTCCTCGGAGTGGAGAGAGATGATAATCGGTGGTATGTCGGGAAAGTTCCTGGGAGCCGCGATGGCGATTTCCGCCAGCAGCTCCGGGGCGCTCCAGCCCATGCCACCCGACTCCTCCCGCGCCGACCAGAGAATCCTTTGTACTGCGTTGCGGACCGACGCCTGGTTCTCTTTCGCTACGGCAGCCGCCGCCGCGCCGATCGCCTCGATGGCGCGCCAGCACAATAGCTCATCCTTGTTATAGGCCAGCGCGACGAGTTTTCCGAAGGTGCGTTTGTCAGCGCTGGCGAGCTCCGCCACGCGCGCATAGTCACCGGCGAGCAATGCCTGTTTGAGTTCGTTCTTGAGGGATGGGGCCATAAAGAGATTTTAACCGCGCAAAGGCCGGGTGAAACCAGTTGAAGCCGTTTACGGCGCAGGATATGTAGCCTGGTTGACGCTGCTGCCTGCTGAAGCCACGACAGGGTCATCCGATCGGTCCACGACAGGATCATCCGCTCGGTTTTGCTACGAGCGACCTATTCCCTCGTAGGTAAATCCGGCGTCGCGTATCTTCTGCGGGTCGAGGAAGTTACGCCCGTCAATGATCAGGGGGCGGCGCATCAGCTTCTTCATCTTCTCAAGCGGCAGGTCGGTGAATTCATCCCATTCGGTGACCAGTACGACCGCGTCGCTGTCCCTGACGGCCGAGAGAATGTCGTCGCAGAGCAGTATGCCGCGGACAGCTTTGGCGGCATAAGGAATCGCCACCGGGTCGTAGGCCTTGACCAGGGCGCCGTCGCCAAGAAGCCGGGAAGCCAGGACGATTGAAGATGCTTCACGCAGGTCGCTGGTATTGGGCTTGAAGGCTAGTCCGAGCAAAGCGATGGTCTTGTCGGCCAGCGTGCCCAGGTGTTTCTGGAGCTTGTTGACCACTCGTCGCTTCTGCAGCTCGTTCACTTCGATAACGGCGGTGAGCAGCTGAAAATGATAGCCCGAGTTGCCGGCGATCTGTTTCAGAGCCGTCACGTCCTTGGGAAAACAGGAGCCGCCAAAACCAATCCCGGCGTTGAGGAAGTGCTTGCCGATGCGCTGGTCGTAGCCCATGCCGTCGGCAACCACGGTTACATCGGCGCCGACTTCCTCACAGACGTTGGCGATTTCATTGATGAAAGAGATCTTTGTCGCCAAAAAGGCGTTCGAGGCGTACTTGATCATCTCCGCCGTGGGGATGTTTGTCCTGAGGACGGGGGTGTCCAGGTTTTTGTAGAGGGCTGCCACTTTCTCGCCCGCCTCGGCATCGCGTGAGCCGATAATCACACGGTCGGGGTTCAGGAAATCCTTGATGGCCGAACCCTCACGTAAAAACTCAGGATTGGATACATAGTCAATATTGCCCACTTCCTGCCGGGCCAGCTCGGAGCTTATTTTGCTGCCGGTACCCACCGGCACCGTACTTTTCATCACCAGGATATGGTGGTCGGCGGAGAGCCCGGGCAGCGCCGACATCACAGCAAAGACGCGACTTAGGTCGGCGTCCCCGGTAAAGGTCAGAGGCGTGTCAACGGCGATGAAAACCAGTTCACAGCGATCGAAAATGTCTGAAAGCGAAGTGGTGAAGGTCATGCGTTCGCGGTTTTTCTCGATCAGCTCGGGAAGGCCCGGTTCGTAGATGGGGATCCGCCCCTCCTTGAGCGCCGCGATCTTTTCGCCGTCGATATCCATGCATACGACATGGTTGCCGAGTTCGGCCAGGCAGGTGGCCGTGACCAGGCCTACATAGCCGATGCCGATCATGCCTACATATGTAGTCTCAGCTGTCATCCTACCGGTTTGAACGAGATTGCCAGCTGGACCATGGTGTCCTCAGCGAGCGAGCTTTGCAGGGAATTGCTGATCCAGCAGACCACATCGCCGTCCTGCCAGGCCAGATATCTGAGCTTGTCGTTTGCATAGTAGAATCGATAATTCTTGCCGTTTATTTCGCGTTCCAGTGTCGGCTTCTCCAGGAGCGGCGCATTGGTAAAAGTCGTCTCCATAATACCCCAGCTGTTGCCGGCCTCATTCTCGGCTACCACCTTGAGGGCCGGCCTGGGCCCGTCGTCAGTCTGGATTTCGTAGTTATGGAAATCCACGTAATCAAACTCGGCCGGGAAGCTGGCCGGCTTCTGCACCGGGAACGGCAGCTTGAGCGAAGCCGCCTGCCAGCTGCGGCGGTTGGTCTCGGAGTCCTGCTCGAAGTGCAGCGCCGCCTTCACTTCCGGCTGCTTCTCGGTCAGCTGACCCTCGAAGCCGGTGCCGACTGCGACCAGTATCTGTGCCTTGGTATTCAGCTCGGGAGGAATCGGCGAAACCACGGCCGGTTTGAACAGGGTGGACAACTCATCGGCTGCGGCCTGATTACCCTCGCGGAAATATATCTGATTCTCGACGTAGCTGTTATTGGCGTTGCCGCCGATTTCCACCGAAGTGCAACCCTTCTGCCTGAGCAGATTGGCCGCAACCGTGGCGGCACCCTCGACACCGTTGCCGTTCAGGATTTCGAAGGACAGTTTTTTTGTATTTTCAGAAGGCACCTGTGCGATCGCCGCGCCCGGTACCTGGGGCTCAGGTTTTTCAAACGCCGGTGACACAAACTGTTCGATCGTGGAGGAGAACGCCTGTTTGGCGATGGCTACATATTCGCCCGCCGGGCCGCCTGCGTTTTCATTTACCGGCGCCTGGATCTGATAGATACGGTCGCGGCTCAGGCCCATGATGAATTTGGTCAGGGAGAGCACGTCGCTGCGTCCGATATCCGAGGTGGTGTTGCTGGCGAAGACATCGGCCAGCTCGGGGATCTTGGTCAGGTTGCCCCACTTCATCGATTGCGCCTTGGCGTCGTTGATGAACAGCTGCTGACGGGCGATCCGCACAAAATCACTGTCGGTATGGCGGAAGCGTACGTAAGCGAGCGCATCCTTGCCGTTCAGTTTCTGGTACCCGGGATAAATATCTATGGGCTCGTATGTTTGCCCCCAGAGGGCATCGCTATTGTCGTTAAAATAACGGCGATCAATGTCCACATAAACACCACCGAGGGCGTCCACGGCTTTTTCGAAGCCGGTGTAGTCGACGATGATGAAATGGTGAACCGGTTGACCCGTGAGGCCCCGGACTGTTTCAATCGCCAGTGGCGCGCCGCCGATGGCGTAGGCCGAGTTGATCTGGTCCTTGCCCACGCCGGGGATATCGACGATCGTGTCCCTGGGAATGGACAGGCTCGACATGCACTCACCCTCGGGATTCACGCGAACCAGCATTATCGTGTCGGAGCGCTTGCTGGAACCATCCGGATCGGAATCGGCGCCCATGACCAGAATATTCTCGGGCTCGTCGGGAAGGGGGATGTCCAGCTGTTGCCTGGCTTCGTAAACGACTTCAGTGTCTATGCCGATCTTGCCGAGCGTGTGATAGACGAAGATAAAGCCGGCGATGCCGACGCTGAGGATTATCACCAGAAGAGATAGTATGGTCCACTTGAGAATTCTCTTCCAGAGCGCTGGCTTTCTGTAATGCATCCCGCGTTTTGGAATCAAACCCATAGCCTTTGTCGAAGATCATTCATTACTGAAAAAAGCCTCTTCCAGAGGCTCGAACCATTATAAATTATAGCGCACCGGCTTCATACCTGACAAGAACGTCAGCCCATGGCTACCTCATTGTACACTTTCTCGTAGCCATCGGTGCACTTGCCAACGCTGAATTTGTCCTGCACATAGCGACGACAGGCCGCCGGATCGATCTCGTCGAGGCGTCCCAGGGCTTCGACCATTTCGTCGATATCGTTCACCAGAAAACCGGAGATCCCATCGGCCACCACTTCTGGTACGGAGCCCTCAGGAAAGGCGATAACCGGCGTACCTGCCGCCATCGCCTCGATCATGACCAGCCCGAACGGTTCCGGCCACTGGATCGGGAAGAGAAAGGCCCTGGCCTTCGAAAATAGATTCCATTTCTCCGTCAGGCTCACCTCGCCGACGAACTTTATCTGTTCCCCGTCGATCTGGGGCTTGATAACGGTCTCGTAGTAATCGCGGTTCTGGTGCTGGATGGCGCCGGCAATAACCAGTTTCTGGCCGGTGCGATGAGCCACCTCTATAGCTGTGTGAAAACCCTTGTCCGCGCAGAGCCGGCCGAAGGCCAGGAGATAATCCTCCTTCTCGTCCTTGCCCCGGAAGGTCCAGCCGTCGATGTCGATCGGGTTGTAGACAGTGCCCGCGTGCTGCAGGTCGGGGCAGCAGCTGCGCTGATAATCGCTGATGCTGACATAATGCGCTGAATTGCGGAATGTCTGGTAAAAGCGGCAGGTGTCGGGTGTAAAGGGCCCATGCAGGGTATGCACCATGGGCGTGTCCAGGAATTGGGCGAAGGCGATGGCGGCATAGCCGCTGTGATCGTGGATAATGTCGAATTCACCGGCGCGTCGCAGGCAGCCGGCCACCTGCTGCAGATCGTACAGGGTCTCGCCGATGCGGTCTGGCATCTGCTCATCAAAGGTGGCGACAAGCCTGGCTTTCGTAGTCGATTCGCCGCTGGCGAAGAGGGTGACCTCGTGCCCCCGTTCAACCAGTTCTTCGGTGAGGTAATGCACCACCCACTCGATTCCGCCATATCCGGCGGGCGGTATCTTGATCCAGGGTGGCGCCAGCATCGCTATCTTCACGGTACCTCACAAAGTTGGTTTTTGGGGTAGCCCTCTCCGAATGTGCCGGGAGACGGCCAGCGAATTTTTACCCGGCCGGTTATATTCTAATCCTGATCGAGGAGGCGGGCGACGCTTTCGGTGATATAGGCGATGATCTCGTCGATGGTTTCGCCTTCCGCGGTGAAACCGGCCGCCTGATGGTGGCCGCCACCGCCCTTGGCCCTGGCGATCGACTGCACATTCAGCTCCTCGGAGGATGAGCGCAGGCTGACCCGGTAATGAATCTGCCCGGGATCCTTCTCGCCCGGCTCAACCGAACCAGGTGGCCGGGAATAAATCAGCGAGGCAACGAGCACGCCTTCGATGGCCCTGAGATGGTCCACCAGCCCCTCGGTGAGTCCGTTGTCGGCTCCAGCCGACTCAAAATCGCCGCGATCGAGGACGCCGATGGCCAGCCTGCCTTCGCAGGCGATGGTCATGTTGGTCAAAAGGCGACAGAGCAGCCGGGTCTTGGCGAGGGGTACAGTCTCATACACCTGGTGGAAGATGGCCGCGTGATCGACGCCGCGGCTGATCAGGTCGGCCGCCACCCGGAAAGTGGTGGCGGAGGCCGAGGAATACTGAAAGCGGCCGCTGTCCACCAGGATGCCGGTGTAGATTGCTTCGCAGATCTCACGGGTTAATTCCAG
>JAENWV010000239.1 GCA_016650015.1 Thermoleophilia bacterium
CGGACGGCATGGCCACCGAGGTCGCCGACGGAGCCGAGATCAGCATCGTGCCGGCGGTGGCGGGCGGGTAATAAATCCCTGGTTGCTGGTCGGAGTTGAAGCTGGACTAATTTAATATTTTAAGGGGCGCCCCAGACCAACAGGGCGCCCCTTTTATCTTCCTGGTTTATCTTGAGTCTAGGACTTGACCGGCTTTGCGCATTTCGGGCAGAAAGCAGCATCCGCCGGCAAGCGCGTTCCGCAGTAAGCACAGAACTGATGCTCCTCCGCGGCGCCCCCGGCTTCGCCTTCTTCTGTTTTTTCTGGCGCCGGGGCTTCCTGAGGGGCTTCTTTTTCTTCGATCGGCGCCACAGGCTCCGGAGACGGCGCGGGCTCTGCCGGTACCGGAGGTGTGATTGTTTCAGTCACGGCTGCGGGAGGCGCGGGTGGCTCAGGTGTAGGCGTCGCCGGCTCTGCTGGCGGTGCTACCGGAGCGGGTGGTTTGGCCGCTGGCCGCGGCGCCTTTGCGGTGGCAGGTGCTGGCGGCACCGGTTGCCCTGGCCCAGCCTTGGATTTTTTCTTGGGCATGATCACGAGTACATATACCACTCCGATAGCCGCGGCAATGACGATGAGCACCACGATGACTATCAGCCACATCGGTATGGGGAAGGTCGACTTATCGAGTCCTTCGTTGATTTTCGCGGTACAGAGAGAGATCTGGTCGGTTACGTATGGAAATGCCGGGCTGGATTCGGAAACCTGCTTGAATTTGTCCTTGGCGGCGCTGTAGTGGTCTTCCAGGGACAGGTCCACTCCTTCATGATACGTTTTTGTAAGAGGACCTTCCGTTGGAGTGATGTTGCTCTCGGTCAGAAACTGTTTTATTACGGTCGTCGGAATTGCGAAGTTGAAGCCCTGGACTTCATCGAGTGCGCCGGTTGTGGTGTTCTGCTGAACACTGCCGAAGGTCGTGATGCCGATGACCTCGCCACGGCTGTTGAACAGCGGGCCGCCACTGTTGCCGTGGGTTATGGCGGTATCGGTCTGGAGAACCTCCCAGCCTCCCTGCATTGTCTTGCGGCCGCTGATGCTGCCTACCGTAAGCGATGGCTTTATATTTTCCTCTGATTGCTTGATCAGAGGATTGAAAGTCGCGACGCCTGGATAGCCGAGGGCTATCGCCTGCTCGCCGTCCTTGACCGTCGTATCATCCCCGAGCTTTACTGTTGGCAGGTTGTTGGCATTGATCTTGAGAATAGCCACATCCTTGCCCGGGCTCGGCTCTCCAACCTTGATCAGCTCGCAGGGTGATCCTTTCTGAACAGTTCCCAATCCTGGTATAGCGACGCCCATAAACAGCTGACTTTCAGACGACTGGTTGCTCAATGTCAGATACTGGGCGTAGGCCGTAGCAAGCGCGTCGGACATTTTCTTGGTCTGATCTTCGGAAAGCTTGAAGCCCAGCTCGGTTTCGAGGTCGGCGATATCAGCGTCGACGAGGTCGCTTAAACCTATCAACGCCATGGACTGTTTCATCTCGGCGTCGGTCATCTTGACGACGTGGGCATTGGTGATCACGTAGCCATCAGGAGTAATGATAAATCCTGTGCCTGAGCCACCCGTCTGAACCGGCAGAGAACGCTTACCCGCGCCGGGGATGATATAAAGCTTGGGGTTGGTCAGCAGCTCGTTGAGCACCGCGCCGAGTATCTGGTCCTCGGATGTGATCTGGCCCGCGGTCACCATGGCAAGGATTTTATCCGTCAACGCCTGTTCGTTGATCGCCAGATCGGCGACCGTCACATCCGCTTTCCAGAGCGTTTCGATGTAGACGGTTCCTGGTTTGTTGTACTCGGCGATCTTTGGCGGATCCATAGTCTTGGCCTGTTCGGAACCGCAGCCTGTGATTAACATCAGAGAGCTGAAAACAAAAACGACAAAAAATAATATTGATCCCCGCGCCCGGTTATACATCCTAGCTCCCTTAGTGGTTTTGTATTTGGATTATTATATAGAGATTTATATAGAGATTATACTCGGCGGTTTCAACTCCCAAGTGCAACACGAGGTCGTTTTAAGAGGCAAGCTGCGGTAGCATCAGTGCTTCTTAAGCGACTAAGCAAAGGAGCACTATGGGATATTAC
>JAENWV010000024.1 GCA_016650015.1 Thermoleophilia bacterium
GGAAGCCGAGACCGGTGCAATTTTCGCAGGCGCCGTAGGGGCTGTTGAAGGAGAATATTCGCGGAGCAAGCTCGGCGAGGCTGACGCCGCAGTCGGGACAGGCGAACTGTTCGGAATAAGTGGCGGTTTCGCCATCGGCGGTCACGATGTTGACCAGGCCACCTGAGAGAGCGGCGGCAGTCTCCACCGAATCCGCCAGCCGGTGGCGTAGATCCTGCTTGATGACCAGGCGGTCGACGATGATGGCGATATCGTGGCGTGTGTTCTTGTCCAGTTGGACAGCCTCTTCCAGTTCGCGTATCTCCCCATCTATCCTGGCGCGGGTGAAGCCATCACGGCGGAACTGTTCAAGCAGGTCGCGATACTCACCCTTGCGGCCACGGATCAGAGGCGCCTCAACCATGAAGCGCGTATCCGGTGACAGCCCCAGGATCTGGTCGACTATCTGCTGTTGCGACTGGGCGGCGATCAGCTTGCCGCAATGGGGGCAGTGAGGCTTGCCGATGCGGGCGTATAGCAGCCGCAGGTAATCGTAGATCTCGGTAACGGTGCCGACGGTGGAACGCGGGTTTTTGCTGATGGCGCGCTGGTCGATGGAGATGGCCGGCGAGAGGCCTTCGATGCTGTCGATGTCCGGCTTTTGCATCTGGCCGAGGAACTGCCGGGCATAGGCGGAGAGCGACTCGACGTAGCGGCGCTGGCCTTCGGCGTAGATGGTGTCGAAGGCCAGCGAACTCTTGCCCGAGCCGGAAAGACCGGTAATGACGATCATCTTGTCGCGAGGCAGCCGGAGCGAGATGTTCTTCAGGTTATGCTCGCGGGCGCCGGATATGATTATTTCGTTCGGCATATGGTAATTATAGGGGACGCGGAGGACGGTTTCTTTATTTGCGTGGGGTGGACCAAACCGGGTTCGAACCGACTGCTCAATACAAATACAAGATGTTGGGCTTCATTAACGAGGACCGTTAGGAAAAGAACGTCCCTCTTTTTCCCCGTTCAGGCAAAGAGCAACTCCGGCCGGGATGGGATTTTTCCGCCGCAACGTCTGTCGAAGACCCTAGTGGAGGCGGGAAAATCCCATCCCGGCCGCCACAAATCACTTCGCCGATCGCGAGCGAACCAGCTCCTTGATCTGGTCGCGTAACTTGGCGGCATATTCGAAGTTAAGCTGCTCGGCCGCGCTAAACATTTCCTCTTCCAGGTCAGCAACAGCCTCATCAAGCTCCTGCTGGTCCATCTTCTTCGCCGCCTGGCGGACACGAGAGGCCTTGTAGGGAACTGTCGGTTCGCCCAACATGGCGCTCATATCGGAGACACCCTTAACGATGCTGCGCGGCGTGATGCCGTGCTCTTCGTTGTACGCCACCTGCAGGCTGCGACGGCGGTTTGTCTCGCCGATGGCGCGGTCCATGGAGCCGGTCATCCGGTCGGCGTACATTATGACCTTGCCGCGAATGTTACGGGCGGCGCGGCCGATGGTCTGGATCAGGGCGGTCTCGCCGCGGAGAAAGCCCTCCTTGTCGGCGTCCATGATGGCTACCAGAGTGACCTCTGGAAGGTCAAGGCCCTCACGCAGCAGGCTGACCCCGACCAGAACGTCGAACTCGCCCAGGCGCAGGTCGCGGACGATCTCGATGCGCTGCAATGTGTCGATGTCAGAATGCAGATAGCGGACCTTGAAGCCCATCTCCAGCAGATAGTCGGTCAGGCCCTCAGCCATTTTCTTGGTGAGCGTCGTGATCAGGACGCGCTCACGGGCCTCGACGCGCTGGCGCACCTCGTTCATCAGGTCGTCTACCTGATGCTCGGTGGCGCGGACCTCGACCTCGGGATCGATGAGGCCGGTCGGTCTGATGACTTGCTCCACCAGCTGCGAACTGTGGTTCAGCTCCCAGGGGCCAGGGGTGGCGCTGACGCAGACAATCTGCGGTACGCAATCGAGAAATTCCTCGAAACGCAGGGGGCGATTGTCCAGGGCCGACGGCAGGCGAAAGCCATAGTCCACCAGGGTCAGCTTGCGCGAACGGTCGCCTTTGTACATGCCGCCGATCTGGGGCACGGTGTTATGTGACTCGTCGATGAAACAGAGGAAGTCGTCGGGGAAAAAATCCAGCAGGGTGTTGGGTGGATCACCGGGGGCGCGGCCGTCGAGAATCCGTGAATAATTTTCTATTCCGGAGCAGTAGCCGGTTTCCCGCAGCATCTCCATGTCGTACCGGGTACGCATGAGCAGACGATGGGCTTCCAGTTCCTTGCCCTCTTTTTTCAGCTCGGAAATCCGCTCGTTAAGTTCCGTCTGAATATCTTTCAGGGCCTGGTCTATGGCTTCGGGCGATGTGACAAAATGCGTCGCCGGATAAATGGCAACGTGTTTCATCTCATCGTAAACCTGGCCGGTCATGGCGTCGATGCGCTGAATGCGTTCCACGGTTTCGCCGTAGAAATTTATCCGCAGGACGGTATCCTCGTAGGGCGGATGGACTTCCAGCACATCACCACGAAGGCGGAACTGGCCGCGGCCGAAGTCGTAGTCGCCGCGGCTGTACTGGATATCCACCAGGCGCCGGGTGACCGCCTCAAGACCGGGCTCTTCGCCTTCCTTGAGCAGCACCATTTTTGCCAGATACTCCGCTGGCGAACCGAGGCCGTAGATGCAGGAGACGCTGGCAACGATGACCACGTCCCGGCGGGAAAGCAGGGCGGCGGTAGCCGAGTGCCGCAGGCGGTCTATCTCCTGGTTGATCGAGCTGTCTTTTTCGATATAGGTGTCCGAGGAGGGCAGATAGGCTTCCGGCTGGTAATAATCGTAATAACTGACGAAGTATTCGACGGCGTTGTCGGGCAGGTATTCCTTGAACTCGTTGCAGAGCTGGGCGGCCAAAGTCTTGTTGTGGGCCATGATCAGCGCCGGTTTTTCGGCGCGGGCAATGACCTGGGCCATGGTAAAAGTCTTTCCGGAACCGGTGACGCCGAGCAGAGTCTGGTAGCGGTCGCCACGGGCGACGCCGGCGGCGAGGCCGTCAATGGCCCGTGGCTGGTCACCCGTTGGTTTGTAAGCCGCGTTGATGTTGAATATGGACATGGCTTATCAGATACCCAGTTCGGCCTTGTAGGCACGCTGATAGATGTCGCGGGTTTTGTCTACGCGCGAAATGTATTCCCGGGTCTCACGCCAGGGGACATCCAGGTCACTGTTGAAGTCCCGGCCCTCACTGCGGACGTCGGCGATCCACTGGTCGGTGTTCTCGGTGCCGCCGTTGTATGCAGCCAGCGCCAGGTCCGAGCTGCCGTAGCGGTCGATCAGATAGCGCAGGTACCAGCAACCATAGGCGATATTGATTGACGGCTCCCCCAGGTCGGCTACCATGAAATCCTCACCGCCGGTCTTGCCGGCGATCCAGACTGCCGTGGATGGCATGAGCTGCATCAGACCCACGGCGCCGGCGTCGGAACGGATGCCGTCCTCGAAACCGCTCTCCTCAAAGATTATCGCGGCTACCAACGCGGGATCCAGCCGGTTTTGACCAGCCGAGCGCGTAATCAGGTCTGGATGATCCAGCGGGTACAACCAGCGGGCATACCTGTCCGGCTTGGTGATGTGCACAGCCGCCGCCACCGCAGCCAGCAGAACTGTCAGGATGACCAGAAAAATAACCGCGCGTTTCAACAGCTATCAGCGCTCTTCGGATCCGATGATGGCGGCAACAGTGGCTGCCACGAAACCGTCGAGCTCTTCCGGCGAGCCGGTATTGTCGTAGACAAAGTCACTGCGGGCGCGTTTCTCGGACTCCGGCAGCTGGCGCGAAGCCCGTTGCTCGAAATCGGTGATCCCGACCCGTCCCTCGTGACGGCTGCGGCGTATTTCGGCGGGAGCGGTCACCAGCACCACCCGATCAAAGCCGGACTCCATGCCCGCTTCGAACAGCATTGGCAGCTCGACTACGGTGAGCGGGGCAGACATCGCCTGGGCTGAAGCTTGCCAGGCAGCGATCTCCCCGGCGACCAGCGGGAAAATGATGTCCTCGAGGCGGGTCAGCTGCAGCTCATCCGCAAAGACGTTTTCCGCGATCTGCCGGCGGCCTTCTTCGCCGGGCAGTAGTGGCTCGATACCAAGTGATTCAGCGATTTTCGCATGTACGTCTTCCCGTTCCAGAAGTTCGTGGACGACCCGGTCCGAACTGAGCACCGCCGCGCCGCGGGCGGCGAACATCAGCAGGGCCGTGCTCTTACCGGAACCGATACCGCCGGTGAGGGCGACGCGGACCGGTGACTGCTGGTTTTTTTCTGAGGTCATCATGATGGCTGTCTATTTAATATCCATGACTGGATTTGAATACGTAAATATCTGGCACGAAAATTGCCTTTGGCGCGGAAAAAAAGCGCCCCGCCGGAGGCGGGGCGCGTAATCGCTCGGGTGTGAAAGGGCTTACGCCTTTTCCGCGTCCTCGCCTTCAGAGACTTCGTCGGTGGCTTCCCCGTCGCCGGATGCCGTAGCTTCCTCAGGAGCTTCCTCCTCAGCCTTGACGGTTTCGTCCGCCGTAGCTTCCTCAGAGACTTCCTCCTCAGCCTTGACGGTTTCGTCCGCCGTAGCTTCGGGTTCGGGTTCAGACTCCGGCTCTTCCTCTACAGTATCTTTTAGTTCCGGTTCGGCGGCAAGCTCGGGCTCAGATATTAGCTCGGGTTCGGCGTCGGCCAGAACGGTCGCGTCAGATACTTCATCCTCGACAGGTGGCTCATAGCCGGGCCGGTCGGGGAAAATGTCGTCGCTCAGGCCCAGATTTGAAGCTTCAGCGAACTGCTCTTCTTCCTCGGGAGCGGCTTCAGCTTCGGCGATGGCTTCCACTTCCCCGGAAGCTTCCGCCTCAGGCTCGTCCACTTCATGGAGCCGCTTGATGCTCAGGGAGAGGCGGCGGCGCTGCGCGTCGATCTCGATCACCTTGATCTCGATCTCATCGCCGACTGCTACAACCTCTTCAGGTTTCTCAACATGGTGCTCGGCCAGCTCGGAAATGTGGACCAGTCCCTCGATGCCCTCGCTGATCTGGACAAATGCGCCGAAGCTTACCAGCTTCGTCACCGCGCCGGTCATGATGTCGCCGACCTGATGAGCGTCGACCAGGCTCTTCCAGGGGTCCTCCTGGGTCTGCTTGAGGCCGAGGGAGACCCGCTGGCGATCGCGGTCGATATCGAGAACCTTCACATTGACCGTCTGGCCAACGGTGAGAACTTCAGAAGGATGATTGACGTGGCCCCACGACAACTCGGAAATGTGGATGAGGCCGTCTATACCTTCCAGATCGACGAAGGCGCCGAAATCGACAATGTTGGAGATGATGCCCTCGACGACGTCGCCCGGCTGGAGCTTGCCCATGATCTGCTCCCGGACTTCCTTGCGCTCCTCTTCAAGGACGGCGCGGCGGGAGAGGACGACGTTGTTGCGGCTGCGGTTGAGCTCGATGACCCGGCAGGTCAGGACGCGGCCCATGTATTCGTCCAGGTTCTGGATGCGGCGGATGTCCACCAGCGACGCCGGCAGGAACCCGCGTACGCCCAGGTCCAGGATCAGGCCGCCCTTGACGACCTCGATGACCGTGCCGTCGATGGTGCCAGCCTGCTGCTCAACTTCCTCGATCTTCTTCCAGGCCTGTTCGAAGCGGGCGCGCTTCTTGGAGAGAATCAGGCGCCCTTCGGCGTCTTCCTTCTGCATTACCAGGGCGTCGATCTTGTCGCCGACGCTGACTTCTTCCTGGGTGCTGACGGACTTGCGGATCGACAGCTCGCTGGCCGGGATCACGCCCTCCGACTTATAACCTATATCAACCAGGATCTCGTCCTTGTCGATCCGGACAACCTCGCCGGAGACAATGTCTCCCTCCTGGAACTCTGTGATGGTAGCATCGTAGTTGGGCTCTTCCTTGCCATCTACGATCTTGAGCAGCCCCCCGCTCCCTTCTACTAAAGTGATCTCTTCTTCTTCGTTGATTTTTTGCATTTGGTTATTTGATTCCTTTCTAAAAAAATTTAGCCCGCACAGCGACAATCGCTTTGCGTGCCAGAAATCATTATACAGAAGGGATGCTGGGGATGGAAGCGGGCGACAGAATAAATCCGTGCGTTGCAGAGAGCGTGTCTCGTTACTTCGCCTCCACCCAGGTCTCACCGACGCCTACATCGACTTCCAGCGGCGGGTCAAGCTGCCAGGCGCCGGACATCTCGCGGCGGGCGAGTTCGGCGACGGCGGCAGTTTCCGCCTCGGGGGCCTCGAAGACCAGCTCATCGTGGACCTGAAGGACCAGGCGCGCGGTCAGGCCTTCCGCTTGCAGGGCGCGATCGGCATTGACCATAGCGATTTTCATGATATCCGCGGCGCTGCCCTGGATGACCGTGTTGACCGCCAGGCGCTCGCCCAGTTTTCGCACGCGGTCCTCGGTGGAGCGCAGCTCGGGGACCAGGCGGCGGCGGCCCAGCATGGTGATGACAAAGCCGTCTTCAGTTGCCTGCTCGATAATCTGGTCGCGGAAGGCGGCGACTTTCAGATAGCGGGCCAGGTAGGTCTCGATGTAGCCCGCCGCCTCCTCCTGGGTGATCCCCAGCTGCTCGGAGAGTCCGTAGGCGCTGATACCGTACATGATGCCGAAGTTGACCGCCTTGGCGCGGCCGCGCTCGGTGCTGGTCACATCCTCCGGCTTGAGGCTGAAGACCTCGGCCGCCGTGTCGCGGTGGACATCCTCACCGGCGGCGAAAGCCTGGCGCAGTTTGGGCTCCGCGGAAAGGTGGGCCATAATGCGCAGCTCCACCTGGGAGTAGTCGGCGACCACGAGCCGCGAACCCTCCTCGGGAACGAAGCAGTCCCGAATCTTCTCGCCCAGCGGCGTGCGGATGGGGATGTTCTGCAGGTTGGGATCGCTGGAGGAGATGCGGCCGGTAGCGGTCACCGTCTGGTTGAAGGTCGTGTGGATGCGCCAGGTGTCGGGGTCGGCCAGCCGGGGAAGCGCCTGGAGGTAGGTTCCCGACAGCTTGGCCAGCTCGCGGTAGGTCTCGATCTTTTCGATGATCGGGTGCCTGTCCCGCAGGTTCTTGAGGACGGAGGCGTCGGTGGAATAACCGGTTTTGGTCTTTTTCCCCGGCGGCAGCCC
Source organism: Thermoleophilia bacterium (assembly GCA_016650015.1). Lineage (GTDB taxonomy): Bacteria > Actinomycetota > Thermoleophilia > BMS3ABIN01 > BMS3ABIN01 > JACRMB01. The sequence goes on from JAENWV010000024.1 coordinate 7,140, forward strand.
CAGTTTTTCAAACAGGATGGCGGAGAGCTGCTGGGGCGAGTCGATGTTGAAATCATCTTCGCCGGCGAGCTTGTGGATCTCGTCGCCGAGCTGGTCGAGCCGGTCGGCTATGCGCGAAGCCAGCTCGCCCAGGCGGGGCAGGTCGATGCGGATGCCGACGCGCTCCATGCCGGCCAGGACGCTGATCAGCGGCATTTCAATGGAGGTGAAGAGTTCGGTGAGGCCAAGGCCGTCGAGCTGCCGGCGCTGAGCGCCCGCGAGGTGGTGGGTCCGTAGCGCCGCCAGGGCCAGTTCACGGTCGCCCGGATTCGCGTCCGCGGAAATCTCGACCCGGATATCCGCTGAAGCGGCCAGCTGGTCGAGCAGGTAGGTGTGGGCCGCGGGCTTGAGCAGATAGGCGGCGACCATGGTGTCATGGCTGCAGGGGATAGACGAACCGGCCAATGCCATCAGGCTCTTGTAATCGTGGCAGGCCAGCGCCGGGGCTTTGGCTACGTCGATCAGTTTTTCCATGGCTGTTTCAAAACCGTCGATGGCGGCGCTGGCCAGCAGGATCTTGCCGGCGGTAACGGAGTAGGCCGCCAGTTCGATGGTTTCCTCGTGTCGCTTCCAGGCGATGGCCGTCTCGCCCGCGGCGATCGTGCCGGCCAGCTTCTCGAGCGTAGCCTTTTCGAGCCCGGCCTCCTCTTCAGCGGCAACCGGCGGCTCCAGCATGCCTGTTTCCTCCAGCCGCCGAATCAGGCTGGTGAACTCGAAGCGGGAGAGGAAATCACGCAGCGGTTTGTTGCCGGGGCGTGCGGGCGCGGCGTCAAGGGATATCCTTTCCACGGGAACCTCGTCGTCCATGGTGGCCAGCTGCTTCGACAGGAGCGCCTGCTCCTGGTATTCGTCCAGAAGCTCGCGGCGCTTGCCCTTGATCCTATCCAGATGGGCGAGCAGATCCTCGAGGGATTCATGATCCGCCAGCAGAGCCGCCGCGGTTTTATCACCGATGCCGGGAACGCCCGGGATGTTGTCTGAAGTGTCTCCCTTGAGGCCGATGAAATCGGGTACTTTCCGCGGCGGGATGCCGTAACGCGCCTGGACCGCCTCTTTATCATAGATCGTAACTTCGGAAATACCCTTGCTGTTGGACATGACAAAGATTCCGGAACCTACCAGTTGAAGGGCGTCGCGATCGGCGGTGACGACGACCACCTTGCGCTTTTCCTCGCGGGCTTCGCGAACGATAGTGGCCAGGATGTCATCCGCCTCGTAGCCTTCCTTCCTGAGGCTCTCGAAGCCGAAAGCGCCCACCAGCTCCTCGAAGTGCTGGAACTGGAGGGAGAGGTTGTCGGGCATGGGCTTGCGGCCGGCCTTGTATTCCTCGTATTCCTCGTGCCGGAAGACCTTCTTGCCGGCGTCCCAGGCCACGATGACATTGGCAGGCTGGTAGTCGTTGAGGATCTTCACCAGCATGGTCGAGAAACCGTAGAGGGCGTTGGTCGGGAAGCCGTCGCTGGTGGCGATGGTCTCTGGCAGGGCATAGAAGGCGCGATAGGCGAGGCTGTTGCCGTCGATCAGGAAGAGGGCGCCGGAGAGGTCGGGCTGGGAGGATTCGGGCCGGGAGGCCATCTTATTCCGGACGGGGGGCGCGGGCCATAAGCTCGGCGACGGCGCGGCGCACGTCCTTACCCTCGTAAATGACAGCGCAGACCTGTTCAGTGATGGGCATCTCGACGCCGTTTGCCAGCGCCAGCTCCCGGACCGCGGCGGCGCTGGTCAGCCCTTCGGCCACCATGCCAATTTCGGCTTCAGCCTCGGCCGGAGTCTTCCCGCTGGCGATGAGTTCGCCGGCCATGCGGTTGCGGCTGTGGCGGCTGGTACAGGTGGCGATCAGGTCACCCATTCCGGCGAGGCCGGAGAAGGTTTGGGGGTCGGCGCCGAACCTGTCTCCCAGGCGGGCCATCTCAGCCAGACCGCGGGTGATCAGGCTCGCCTTAGTGTTGTCGCCGAAGCCGAGGCCGTCGCTCATGCCGGCAGCCAGGGCGATGACGTTCTTGGCGGCGGCGCAGAGCTCGACGCCCGTCAGGTCGGGATTGACATATGGTCGAAAACTTTCAGTTGAGATAAGCTGCTGCAGCCAGGCGGCAAGTTCGAGATTGGTCGAGGCGATGGTCGTCGCTGTGGGAATATCCAGGGCGACCTCCTCGGCGTGGTTCGGCCCGGAAAGAACCATGATGCGAGAAGCGGCAGGCTCTGGCAGTTCCTCGGCGAGCACCTGGGACAGGCGCTTCAGGGTTACCGGTTCGAGGCCCTTGGTGAGGCTGAGGACGGCGGCTTCCGGATTGAGGCTGGAAGCGACTTCAGCGATGACCGTCCGGTAGACTTTGCTGGGGATGGCGATGACGACCAGGTCGGTATCGGCCAGACGGTTGTGCTCGAACGACGTGGCCGTGAGCGATTCCGGCAGGTCGATGTGCTGCAGATAATCGGGATTACGGTGGCCGCTATTGATCGCTTCGGCCTGCTCGGGCCGTCGGCAGACGAGTTCGGTATCGATGCTGGCTCGCGCCAGCAGACGGGCGAACGCTGTTCCCCAGCTGCCGCCGCCGACGACTGACGCTCTCAATTCAGCAGCACCCCCGCTGTGACAAATGGTGGTAGTCGAGTGATCCAGCCAGCAATTTCATCCAGCATCCTTCGAGTAAGTTACCAAAGTTGACCAACGTCCCCCTAGGGTTTGTTCCAGCGGAAGGTTACCCGGTTTTCGTTGCGTTTGGCCAGACGGTTTATATTGGAGCGATGGGCATAGAATATCACGGCGGTGCCGGCTAGAGTGAAGACGATGTAGGCAGTGGGCTTCCCGGTGACGATGACCCCAATGCACAGCGAGACCGCCGCCGTGAGCGATGCCACCGAGACGAAGCGGCCCGCCAGCAGCAGCAGCCAGAAAATAGAGAAAGCGATGAGGAACAGCCACGGCATTAGCGCCAGGATGGCGCCGCCGCCGGTTGCCACTCCCTTTCCCCCTTTGAACCCGAGGAAGATGGAGAACGTGTGGCCGGCGATGGCCGCGCCGGCGGCCAGCACCGCGACCACGGCGGCGCTGTCGGCTTCAACATAGCGTGCCGCCAGGAACACCGGGATGAAGCCCTTGAGCAGGTCGCAGGCGAAAACGAGTGCTCCGGCCCGCTTCCCGAGGACGCGGAAGACGTTGGTGGTGCCGATGTTGCCCGAGCCGCGCTGGCGGACATCGACGCCATGGATGCCCTTGCCGATGAGGAGCGCAAACGGCACCGACCCCAGCAGGTAGGCGAAAATGACCAGCGCGATGGCGGTCAGCACCGGGCCGTCCCCTTGTCCGATCCAGTCTGGCGGCTATGGACTGGCAGATACACGAGAAGCTATCCCTTCTTGCCCCGGAACTCGATCACCAGCGGGCAGCCGAAGTAGCCGAAGCGCTCACGCATCATGTTCTCCAGATAGGTGGCGTACGGCCTGGTGACCAGCCCCTTGTTGTTCACCTGGACGACGATGCGCGGCGGCGCCGCCGCCGGCTGGCTGACGTAGTACATCTTCAGCTGACGGCCGCGGACGATGGGCGGTGAATGCTCTGTCTTGATCTCGGTTAAAAACTTGTTGAGCTCGCGGGTGGAAATATGTGTGGTATAGAGCTCGTGCAGATGGCGGATCAGCGGCAGGATGTCCTTGACGCCGCGGCCGGTGAGCGCCGAGGTCGCCAGGAACGGCGGCTTCAGAGTCGTCTTACGGCCCAGCTTCCACTTGAGATCCTCGAGGTCGAGCTTCTGCAGGTCCCACTTGTTGAGCAGGAGCGCCGCGGCACAGTTGCGCTTCATCGCCTCGTCGATGATGGTCAGGTCATAGTCGGTCAGGCCGACGGTACAATCCACCAGGATCAGGGCGATCTGGGCCTTTTCCAGGGCGGCGAAGGCGCGTACGCGGCTGTAGTATTCAACGTCGTCGCTGAGCTTGCCGGGACGGCGCAGCCCGGCGGTGTCGACGAAGCGGATCAGCGAGTCCCCCGCCTCGACGACGGTGTCGATGCTGTCTCGGGTAGTGCCGGGCTCGGCGGAGACGATGACCCGCTCCTCCCCGAGCATGCGGTTGAGCATCGAGGACTTGCCGGCGTTGGGCTTGCCGATGAAAGCGACACGGATTTCCTCGCGGCTTTCAGCTTCGGTGATCTCCCCCATCTCCTCAAGTCGATCGACGATCATATCCAGCAGATCGCCCGAGCCGGTGCCGTGCAGGGCGCTCAGCGGGAGCGGCTCACCCATGCCCAGGGCATGAAACTCATGGATCAGGTCGACACGATTGAAGTCATCGATCTTGTTGGCGACCAGGATGGCGGGACGCTTGCTGCGGCGAACGATCTGGGCCAGATCCTCGTCGCCGGGGCCGATGCCGGTGAGTCCGTCAACGACCAGCAGCACCAGTGCCGCCTCCTTGAGCGCCGCCTCGACCTGAGCACGTATCTGCCGCGCCATCTGCCGGCGATCGGCGGTGTCGACGCCGCCGGTGTCGATGAGCGTAAACGAGCGCCCGATCCAGTCGACCTGCAGTTCCTTGCGGTCGCGGGTCACGCCAGCCTCGCTGTGAACAACAGCATCGCGCCGGCCGGTCAGGCGGTTGAGCAAAGTCGATTTACCCACATTGGGGTAACCGACAACAGCGACTTTTGGCAGCATGGGCATGGCGGGATTCTATCAGTTAACGCGGCAAACACGTGAAAAACCACTGTGACGGCACGGATGTTTGCCTGACTGCAGGCGGTGCGATTGGCGCACTCGCCACAAATTCCTGCCGGAAATCAGTAAGGTGCTCCAGAGATCACTTCGCAGGGCAACAGCTCGTTGAGCTCTTCAAAGGTGAGATCGTCAAGAAAACGCTCGCCTGAGCTCTCCATCGCGCTGGGTGGGACCAGCAGCAGGTCGCCCCGGCTAAGACCAGCGGCGTCAACGGCGGCGATTATGTCTCGTCCGCCGAGGAGACCGGTAACGGTAACATGGGGGCCGAAAAGCTGGTTGCCGGCGACCAGCGGCAGAATCTCGCGATCAAGCGCCTGGCTGAGCCGGTCGCAGGCCGCTGCCATAAAATCCGCCGCCAGCGTTCCGGTGAGCAGAAAGACGCGGCCGGAACCGGTGGTGGCATCGCGGCCGGCAAGGAGATCCCCGATCAGCCCCTCACCCTCTTCGACGAAGCTCCGGGAGATGCCGACACCGTTCTCATACTGGGCGAAATCGTCGTAATATTCCGAGGGCGGCAACGGCCGGCCGGACCTGAGCAAAAACTCGTCAGCGGCGTAGACGAAACCAGCGCCTCGCTCCCGGCGGAACCGCATCTGCCAATCGTCTGTAGCGTCGACGACTGCGATGCAATCCTCGACCGAGACCGGCCGGAGCGCGATTTTGGGATGTTCCCGAAGATACTCCGCGTCCAACGCCACGGGAACGACGCCGACGCTGGCGACGCCGGGATAGTCCTTCCCCAGCTCGTTTATTGTCTGCTCGAGCGCGGCGCCATCGTTAATCCCCGGGCAAAGCACTATCTGGATATGGCTCTCGATGCCCGCGTCCCCCAGCCGCTTAAGGTTCGCCAGGCCCCGCTGCGCCATATCAGAACTGCAACCCATCAGCAGGCCACGCACTTCCGGGTCGGTGGCATGCACTGAAATATACAGGGGGCTGAGACGCTGTTCGATGATGCGGGTCAGGTCGCTTTCCCGAATCTTTCCCAGGGTGATGAAATTCCCGTTGAGGAATGAGAGGCGGTAGTCGTCATCTTTCAGGTAGAGCGGCGGCCTCAGGCCCATCGGAACCTGTTCGATGAAGCAGAACAGGCAGCGGTTGGAGCAGGTTCGGACGCGGTCGAAAATGACATTGCTGAAAAAGATGCCGGGGTCGCCGCCTTCAGTATTGTCGAGCTCGAGTTCGAGGATCTGGCCGGCGCGCGCCAGCTCAACAACCTGGACCCGGGGCTCGAAATAGTACTGGTAATCGATGACGTCATCGAGAAGATGATCGTCGAGCGAAATGATGACATCCCCGGGTTCGATTCCGGCGCTCGAAGCGGGGCTTCCGGTCTGTATGGCTGCGACGAGGCCGCCTGTCTGCATTTCCGTTGAGTTCAAGCCGTTACGCGTCAGGAACTGGAATATGGGGACGGATAGGAGTATGATATACCACAAATATCATCTGCGGTCAAATAGACTATCGTCTTGAAAGCGGTTACATCCATGGGCACCAGATATTTTACCGTCACCTGGACGTTGTCTGCGGGGCCGCCAGGGGCACCGATGTCGCCCACGGTCAGCGGTACAGGTGTAATTAGCAGAGCACTGTTGGTGTTGACACTGCCGGCCATGACGACATTATAGGCTCCATTGATGTCACCATTGCTGATTGTGAAGGTTGCCGAGAGCTCTCTGGCCTGGTAATCGGCAAAAGAAGCCCAAAAAGTATTCAGTACCCCGAGGCTGATCGGCGGTTTACCGCAAACGAGGTTAAAAGAACCGCTGATCGGGCTGGCATTGCCGGCGTTGTCGGCGACACTGCCCCCGATGGTATGTGCGCCCGAGGATAAACCGGAGAACGGGCAGCTGGCCTGGGCCGCGGTAATAGCGCAGCCGGAAAGCGCTGTGCCGTCGATGGTGACCTGTACCGAGGCTGTGTCCACACCACTGTAGGAGTCAAGATAATAGACCGCGACTGTACCCGAACTGGCATAGACGGTGCCGGCTGGTTGCACCCCGGTCACTATGGGGGGTGTCTTATCCGGCAGTGCCCCGAGGCTCAGCTTACCGCTGCCATATGTATTGTCTTTTCCCGCTATGCCAAGATCGGTGGCCCGCGATTCCAGGGCCGCCTGTACTGCCGCGGGTGTGTAGGCCGGATTTGTCGCCTTGAACAGGGCGGCGGCCCCGGCTGCATGAGGCGCGGCTGCTGAAGTGCCCCAGAACTCCTGGTTGCCGTAAGTGACGGTCGAAACCCGGTCGGGCGCGCTGATATCAGGCTTTATGCGGCCATCGATCGTCGGACCCCGGGAACTGAAATATTCAATGGTAGTGCCGCCTACCGGCACCGCGCCGACGGTCATGGCGTAGGCTGAATCAGTGGGTTGGCCGCCCAGGCTTCCGGCGGCAACCTGGTACTGCAGCTGACCGGGATATGTGTACAGCTGGAAGGTGGCGTCGCCGGTGGCGCTGTAGTTCTTGATGGCGACGTAATAGGTGCCGCCCTTGCCGTTTGGTACCGTGTAGTGGATTTCCTCGGATGGCGGCTGGTTGCCGTCCTGCAGGCTGTAGCCAACCGCGACCGCCGTCGTCGGATTGCCGCTCCAGAACAGGTACATGTCGTAATCCTGGTTGGTCAGCGGCCATTTATCCCAGGTCAGATAGAAATCGAAGGAGGAGCCGGCTGAGGCGGAAATGTCGTTGCCGATGTCGCCGGTGGCGAATTCATGCCAGGTATCGTTGTTGGCGTCGGTGAAATGGCCGCTCCAATGAGTCTGGACGGCATTGCCGGAAGCGTTGGCCCAGGTGATGCCGGCCGCATTGGCGCGCTGCACCATGTCATCGATGTCACCCTGACCATCACCGCGGAAGGAGCCGTAGAAACCCCAGGACGCGGAAACCACATCAACACCCTGGGTGATCAGATAATCAACAGCGTTCCCGAGCTCCACATCGGTGCTGAAATTGACCAGGTAGAGCTGGGCTCCCGGAGCGACGTCGTGGACGATCTCGGCGCAGGCGGAGCCATGGGACACGCCGCCGCCGGTTATATCGCCACCCGCGACAAACGACCCGGTGATGACGTTTGCCGGCAGCTCACCTGAAGCAACCAGTTGCTCGTAGCCGTAAAACCCGGGGTCGAGAACGGCGATACTGGCACCGGCGCCAGTATCGCCGGCGGATTGCCAGGTGTCAGCGCCGATGTCGGCGACACCCTCGCTGGTGGCGAAGACGGTAGGCCTCTGTGGTTCGCGGATGTAGCTGATGGATGAAGAAGCGGCCAGCTGCGGCAGGCTCTCTACCGGTACTTCAGCCTGGATGAGGCCGTCGTGGGTGGTCTCGATGATGGCGCCTGCGGCGATGGCGACTTGCGTGGCGGCTTGCGTGGCGGCGGCAGTGGTTGGAGAAGTAGCTGGGACTGGCGCGGCTTCGATGACTACCTGCACCTTTCCCTCTCTCAGCTTCAGCCCATGAGAAGCAGCGAATTCAGCAGCAGCAGCCGCCCCTTCATTCGATTGCCTGGAAGAAAGTTCGCTGATGCTCGATTGCAGCCTGGGAGTCATTTTAGCTACCGGCAACGGCCCAACCTGATTGTTTGTGACAGGCTGGCCGGTGATGCCTGCCGGCAAGTCGCCGTGGGCCTCATCGGCTTCTCCGGGAGACACAACAGATTGTGAGCCGAAGTGATCTTCACTACCGCGATCGGGTTGAGACCAATCAACGGTCGTCGACTCCAGCCGCGATCCGGAATCGCCTTCACGGAAAAATAAAAAAGCACCAACCGCAAACAGCGCTATTAGCGCCAGAACCGCCAGTGCTGAAAATGGTGCCCGTCGTTTCATACAATAATGCTTCCCGGTAGTTCTCCCCCATAACCCCTTTTACTTGCCCGTCATTCGAAAAACCTGAGCCAGTGATTAATTGTAGCAGCGCTTTCGCTTTTAGTCAGCACCAATACAATAATCAGGAGCGTTTTTTCTCACGTTGCGCTTTTAAGATTCACAACGGCGGTTTTATAAACGCCATCAGCGGGAAAGAAAATTTTACAGGGGGAAACCACAAATGATCCGTGGAGAGATCTTATGGAAAGCCTTATCAGCAGGAACATGATCATCGTCAGGCAGCCTGACAGCATATTCCAGGCCCGCGGCATCATCGAAAACGGCATTTTCGAGGGCCGCTGGCATTTTTCCTTCGACAAGTATTATGACCGTGAATACAGCCATTTCGGCACCCTGCGGGTATTCAACGACGATACTCTCACACCCGGCGCCACCTGGCCGCTGCACCCGCACCGCAACATCGAAGTGGTGACTTATTGCGCCGGCGGCGTCTTCCGCCACGCCGACGAGCACGGTGAGGGCGACATCCTCAGGAAGGGGTGGGTGCAACACACTACAGTCGGGCGCGGCATGTCACACTCCGA
>JAENWV010000183.1 GCA_016650015.1 Thermoleophilia bacterium
CGCTCGGTCATCTTCGCCGGCCTGACCGTGGTAATCTCGCTGCTGGGCATGGTGCTGATCAACATCAGTTTCATCCAGGGGCTCGGCATCGGCGCGGCCTCGGTTGTGGCGGTCACCATGCTGGCCTCGATCACGCTGCTGCCGGCCGTGCTCGGCTTTGTGCGCGAGCGCGTCGACAAGCTGCGCATTCCGGGAATCGGCAGGCGGAAGCAGACCGCGGAGCAGGGCATCTGGTACCGCTGGGGCCGGTTGCTGGAGCGCTATTCCTGGCCGGCGTTCCTGATCGGGCTGGTGGTCGTCGTCATCCTGGCGATCCCGGTGCTGTCCATCCGCCTGGGCTCCTCCGACGCGAGCGCCAGGCCGACCAGCGACACTACCCGCCGCGCCTATGACCTGGAGGCTGAGGGCTTCGGGCCGGGTTCGAACGGCCCGCTGCTGCTGGTCTCGCAGATAAGCGGCCAGGGCGATCTGGCGATACTGGGGCAAGTGCAACAGGCGGCGCAGGCCGATGAGGGCGTGGCGTTTGTCACGCCGCCGGTGCCCAACCAGGATTTCAGCGCCGCCATCATGCAGGTCATACCCAAGACCTCTCCGCAGGACGAGGGCACGGTCGAGCTGACCCACCGCCTGCGCGAGCAGATATTGCCCGCCGTTACGAACGGCAGCGACGTGCAGGTGCACGTCGGCGGGCTGACAGCCGCCTTCGAGGACGTCTCGCAGATACTGACCGACCGGCTGCCGGTGTTCATCGGCACAGTGCTGGCGCTCAGCTTCATCCTGATCATGGTCGTCTTCCGCTCGGTGGTGATCCCGATCAAGGCGGTGGTGCTCAACATGCTGTCGATCGGCGCGGCCTATGGCGTGGTGGTCGCCGTCTTCCAGTGGGGCTGGGGTGAGAGCCTGCTGGGGCTGGGGAGCACGGGACCGATCGAGAGCTTCGTGCCGATGATGCTCTTTGCCATCCTCTTCGGCCTCTCGATGGACTACGAGGTGTTCCTGCTTTCGCGCATCAAGGAGGAATACGACCGCAGCGGCAACAACAACCTGGCGATCGTGCGGGGCCTGAGCCTCACGGCCCACGTGATCACGGCCGCCGCAGCGATCATGATCACGGTCTTTGGCAGCTTTGTGCTGGGAGATCAACGAATCATCAAGGAATTCGGCTTCGGTCTGGCGGTGGCGGTGCTGATCGACGCGAGCATCGTGCGCCTGATACTGGTGCCGGCGACGATGGAGATACTGGGCAAGGCCAACTGGTGGTTCCCGAAGTGGCTTAAGTGGCTGCCGGAGGTACACGTGGACGCGGTCGAGGTGGCGGCACCCACCCCGGGCGATGAGCAGCAGTAAACCCGGCCCGAGCTGGTACCCTTGCAGGAATGAAAAAGTGGAGCCGACGTGCGGAATTGAACCGCAGACCTGCTCATTACGAGTGAGCTGCTCTACCAGCTGAGCTACGTCGGCAATACAACATGAAATTATAGCATTTCATATCGATTATGCTTTCAAGAATATATCGTCGAGCCAAGATGATTTCGATATGTTGTATCAACGTGTCGAAGTCTTCGACACGTCTCTTTCTGTAGAGACAGTGCAGTAGCCCTCAGGTCTGCGGTTCAATTCCGCACGTCGGCTCCACTCATTTAGTTTTCAACTTATTCAGGTGGATTTGACTTGCGCCGATAAGACGGCAATAACCCGTCAATTGACGTTAAAATCCCGTCATGCTAATATTGAGGCAGCAAACACGGTAGTCTCTAACACAGAAGCCGCAAACTCAAAATACTTACACAATATGCTCGATCACTTCTTTACATCCAAGGCTCGCATAAAAGTCCTGTCACTTCTTTTGATGAACCCTGACGTGGAATATTATGGAAGGCAGCTGGAGAAGCTCACCGGGGTGAAGCAAAAGGATATCTGGCGGGAGCTGAACTCCCTCGAGGAAGTCGGATTGCTGGAGTCTCGCCGGGAAGCCAACCTCAAGCGCTACCGCGTCAACAAGCAGTTCCCCATTTACGAAGAGCTCCGCAGCATCTTTATCAAGACCGAGGGCATAAGTGATTTCCTGCGGGACGCCCTCGACAAGTCAGGTCAGGTACAGGTAGCATTCATCTACGGTTCGGTTGCAGCGGGGACCGACCGCGCCGGCAGCGATATCGACGTTTTCGTTGTCGGCCGTCTCGACCAGGCCAGGTTCAATCGGCTTCTGGCAGAGCGTGAACGATCGCTGGGCAGAAACATCAACTACTCCGTAATGGAGCGGGATGAGTTCGAGCACCGTAAAAAAGCGGGCGAACCCTTCCTGAAGCGGATTCTGTCCGGGGAGAAGATCATGCTGGCCGGGAGTGAAAATGCCATATGACAAGCTGAAAAGAAGCGGCCGCGTCACCGCTGGCCAATTCGAGAAAACTGAAGTCGAAGAGCTGCTCGCCGCCGCCAAACGCGACCTTAAGTCGGCAAGAGCTGTTCTGAAGGTTGACGCTACGATGGCCCAGGATGCCGGCTATGGCGCCATGTTGAAAGCAGGCAGGGCGCTCATGTTCAGCAAAGGCTTTCGCCCCAGGGGCCAGGGTCAACACGCTACAGTCGTGCTATTCTGCAGGGAGTCCTTTAAGAAGCGCGAAGCCCATCTGTCGGACACATTTGACCGGCTCCGGCGCGAAAGGCATGAACATCTTTACTGGGGAAGGCAACCAGCCACGGAAACGGAAGCACGAGGCAACATCAGGATTGCCGCCGAGTTTGTGAAGGCCGTGGAAGGACTGTTGAGATAGGGATTAGAACGCGAAGCTATGATTAGGCAGGGAGATCAGACCTGTTAATGAAACGAAAATGTCGGGGGTTGCTAGGTTTAGTGCTCGTTAGGTCGCAAACCTAAAGCAAGGTTCGAATCCCGTATGGTCTGCGTCCAGCTGCGCCGGGGTTACCATTGAGTATCCGGCGATTGGCTCATCCGCTGTAACTGTCTCAGCCGTACCGGCCATCGAAAAAAAACATCCTACCAAAATAGCCAGAATGAGCATCGACCTGTCTTTTCCCCACCTGTAACCATTGGTCTATTAACCCCCAGCTATTTTAAGGCCCTTGA
>JAENWV010000003.1 GCA_016650015.1 Thermoleophilia bacterium
TCCTCGAGCTGTTCACCGCGCTGGCAGTAGCGCCGGGAGACGCCGTAGACCAGCGGCAGGTAACGGGTGATTAGTTCGTCGCGGGCGCGGGTGTCCCCCTGCCGGCAATAGGCTGCCAGCAACTGCCCTTCACTGAGATGCCGGTGACGTGCCGCGGTCGTGTTTTGAGTTGCATAACATGCTGCCGTGCTCATTGCCCACCTCCATCGATTTGCGCCTAACCTGACGGCGCTTTTGTTCTGTTTCGATGGTCCCACCCAGACCTGGCCCTGAACCCTGAGCAACACCCTGAAGCGGGATTATGGACCTACCCCAGCCTGCATAATAAACCTCAGCCTTCTGCGCACAAGCTTATACTCAAACGAGGAAATCCGACATCGGGCTTATCCCTGAATTCGCGCCGGCAAGTTCCCGATCAAACTCCGCCTCGCGCTCGGTAGCCGCCTTCCTGCCGACCTCCACCGCTTCCTTCACTTCTTGCTGCAGTTCAGCCTGCGTCTGCTTAAGTTCACCAGGCAGGTTCGCCAGAACCGCCCCCATGTCCCTGCCGGTCTTTTCCGCTCGCCGCTGGGCGTAGACTAATACAGCCGCGCCGGCTATCATTCCCGTCCATCCCAGTTTGGCGAACAGCTTGCCCATCACTGGCGCCTTCCTCTCTGGCTGACCAGGGAGGAGATTGCCTCCGACACTCCGGCCGTGACACCGGCGACCTTCTTGACCGGCGCGGTCAGCGCCGACGATACCGCCCTGGTGGTATGGTCGACCCGGTCGGTCACTCCCACCAGCGTCCCCATCATGTCATCCAGCTTGCCCAGCTGGCTGTTCACCTCGTCCAGCGTCACCTGGAGCCTGGTCAGCAACGGGATGACCTCTTCGTCGAGCCGTTTGAGGAATACATTCAGCCTCGAAAACGTCCCACCCATCTTCAAGAGCAGAAACGCCAGAGCCAGCGCTGTTACTACCAAAAAGAAGCTCAACGATCCTTCGAGAATGTCTGTCCAGTCCATATGGGTTTTCCTCCCGTGTATTGACAGTTTGTCGCTTGTATCTTAACACAGTTGAAATACCCATTGTGACCGGCATTGCCTCCCTGGAAAGTCCACCTTTACTTAGGCTGAGTTGCCAATATATCGCAATTCTGAAATAAACCTTAATCGGGAAAAACCCCTTTTTACAGGTAGTAAAACCCTGAGTACCTCCTTATCAGATTTTCATTATTATGTCGTGATGCGCCGGTGATACTCTCCCCGGGCTAGCGTATACATGGTTGAGACCGAATAAAGAGAGGGTTTGCCGCCATGGCAAATACGGAAGAAACAGTGGTGAGAATGAACTTGCTTCGCAGACATAAGCAAACCGCTGGCGCGATGGCAGCGGACATCACCTCTCAGTTCGATGAAGTCTATCGTGCTTACCTGAGGCCAGTATATGCCTTCGTTGCATTCCGGGTCGGCAATCGTGCCGCCGCGGAGGATATCACCGCTCAGGTGTTCGAGAAGGCCTGGCGCGGTTATCCCAGGTTCGACCCGCGCAAGGCGGCGATATCAACCTGGCTGTTCACGATAGCCAGAAACAGCCTGACCGACCACTATCGCAGCGCCGGCAGAAAAACCGATGAAGTCGAGCTTCCCGATGATCTGGGCGCCGGGGCTGAATCAGACCCCGTTCCCCGGCTTGAAGCCCTGGAGCTGCGGCGCGAGCTTAATGCGGCGCTTACCAGCCTGGAACCGCGGGAGCTGGAGATCGTGTCACTGAAATTCGGTGGCGCCATGACGAACCGCGACATCAGCACACTCTTGCAGATTTCTGAATCCAATGTTGGCACCATCCTCTACCGGTCTCTCAAGAAAATGAAAACCCGAATTGAGGGCGGGATCAAAAATGACTGATGACAGAGAACAACAGGAACTAATTGACCTGATCGAACGGCTGCTCGCCGGCGAAACCGTCGCAGCGGCAGGCGATCGCGAGGAAGAACTGGAAAAGCTTCTGGCTATCGCGGCGGAACTCAATGAGCGAAGGCCGGAACCGTCAGCTGAGTTCGAGGAAAGGCTCGAAGCCAGGATGGCTGGGTTGAAAACCGCTACGGCCGTAACGAGCGATGATACTGCAGACGCGTCCCCCGGAGACGGCGTTGCGGCTCCCGGTGCGGCAACCGGAACGTCAATCGACGAGAAGAGCTGGTTGCGTGCATGGCTCTCCATGCCGCGGCTTGCCGCCGTGGCGGCCGCGCTGGTCATCGGGCTCGGCGTGGTCGGCATGGGCGGAGCCATTATCCGTGGCGGCTACCAGGGCAAAACAGCTACTGTATCAGATGTGGCCAGCGATACCGGGACCCCTGCTGATGACGTAAAGACCCTGGAAAATGCCACGGGGCAGTCGGCTGCCGGGCGCTCCGGGGAAATCGCCGCCGGCGACACCGCGGGTTATGCCGGTTCGCCCCCCGGTGGTTCCGCCGACTCGGGCAGCACCGCAGGCATATCCGGGGTAGATACCGTGACGCCGCTGCCTTCCACCCAGCGAATCATCCAGAGCGCCGACTACCAGGTCGAGGTGGCGCAGGGTGAATTCAACGACAAGTACTCGCAGATTTCGGCTATCGCCGCGAAGTATGGCGGTTATGTGGTATCCGGCGATACGCGCTCCAGCGGCGATGAGCTCAAGCGTGGCAGCATCACCATCCGCGTCGCCAGCGGCAACGACAACTTCACCAAGGCCCAGGCCGATCTCGAGGGACTCGGCAACGTGACCTCCAGGAAAGTATCCGGCCAGGATGTCACCGAAGAATACGTGGACCTGCAAAGCCGGCTGCGTAACGCCGAGGCCCAGGAAACCCAGATGCTGGAGCTGATGAAAAGGGCGCAGACCATCGAGGAGATACTTACGGTGCAGTCGCGCCTGGCGGAGATCCAGTCCCAGATCGAGCAGATCAAGGGCCGCATGAAATACACGGAGTCACGCACTGACTTCGCCACCATCACTGTGGACCTGCGCGAGACGAAGGAAGGAGTCAGCGAGACTGAGAGCGTTGGCACCAACTGGGGTTTCATCGACTCGCTAAAATACGCCGGCTGGCTGGCGGTTCAGACGCTGAACTTCGTCATCGTAGCGCTTGCGGTTATCGTTCCGCTGACCTTTATGGGCGGCGGTCTGGCTATTCTGTTCTACCGCCTGGCACAATGGCGGCGGAACCGAAACAAGTAGGGACATGAGGACAGCGCTGCCAAAAGCGCAGGCAATAATCCGAAAAGGGAGCGTCGCAAACGGTGCTCCCTTTCACTATCTGCCATGGCGTCTCTATTCAGCCAGCTGTTACGCCGGGGTGTTCCTCCTCTTTCTTATGGGTATAAGAAAAATGCAATATTGTTAGTTTTCCTGGCAGCGAGCCACAACCATGGGGAAAATTGCTTTGTGAGGCGCTAATTGAAAAAACGGGATGTGGATAATCATCAGTGGCGTGGATATGTTTTGTTAATTCTCGCCACGAGTGATATCCGGGAACGGCCGGGGCGGCATTAATGATAACTCTGTTTGGCCTGCTTTCGCTGGCATCGACTGGCATCGCCTTGATTATGGGGACCCTGGTGATCTCCCGGAATCATCGGGAACCGGTCAACCGGATCTTCTTTGCCCTATGCCTGGCGATCGCCTACTGGTCCTTTACCAAGTATGAGCACCGCATAGCCGGCGAATATGACGAAGCCCTTTTCTGGATCCACATATCGTTCGTCTGGGCGCTGCCCAGCGCCATGCTGCTGCACTTCGTCCTGGTCTATACAGGCAACGAGCGTTTTCTCCAGAAGAAATGGCCCTTCATGCTGCTGTATGGCCCGTCGGTGATCATCGCGGTTCTGACTATCGTCAGCGATGACTATTCCGGGCTACCCAAGATGAGACCGTGGGGCTGGTCCATCGAACCTCTGCATGGCCGCCTCACTATCTTTAGCTATTTTTACATATCTTTACTCACCTTTTCAGCGTTGCTGATCTGCTTGCGCTTTTTTTTGAAACAGGATGATCCTCGAAAGCGAATTCAGTCAGGTCTTACGCTTGCCGGCATCAGTGTCTATGCCATAGCTCCGGCACTGAGTTACATCCTGCTGCCGTTGCTCAAAATAAGAATCCCCGATATCAGCTCTGTCACCTTCGCAGTGGGGGTCGGCGGCATCATCGGCTACGGGATCTGGAAGTACGATCTGCTCTCGATGACCCCTGCCGACGCCGCCGAAAAAATCATCTCAACAATGTCCGACGCTTTGCTGCTGATTGGCACCAGTGGCGAAATCAAGAATATCAACAACGCGGCCCTGGACCTTCTCGGCTACGAACAGGCAGAAATCCTGGGCATGTCGGCGGAAAAAATCTTTCCCGATGGCTGGCTGAAGGAATGCATCCTCAGCCGCGAGGGAACCAGCGGCAGCATCGAGGGCGTCAGCGAAATCGAAACAATCGTTCTGACCAGGTCGGGCGAGAAAACGCCGGTCTCCCTTTCCAGCTCCAAACTTCATAACCAGCGCAAACAGCTGGTCGGAACCGTCTGTATCGCCCGCAATATCAGCGAGCGCAAACGCGCCGAGGACCTGATCAAAATGCAGAGCGAAGGTCTGATTTCCAGAAACGCCGAGCTGACGGCGCTTTACGAGATCTCAAACGTAGTCCGCAACAGCCTTGACCTTGACCTGATGCTGCGGCAGGCGCTGGACACGATAACCAGCCTGTCTGTATTCAACATCGAGTATAAGGGTGGCATTTTCACGGTCGAGGGCGAAACGCTGCGACTGTTGGCGAGTCTGCATCATGCAGATAATTTCCTGCGGGCCCATGATGGAATAAAGCTTGGTGACTGCCTCTGCGGCCAGGCGGCCCGAAGCGGCGAGATCATCGTATCATTGAATGCCCGGGAGGAAGACAGGCATACGAAAGATTATCCTGAAATCAGTGATCACGGGCATGTGATCGTACCGCTCAAAGCCATGGAAAAAGTCACCGGTGTCCTCTATCTTTATCTGCCGGCGAACGCTGAAATCGATAATCGGCAGCTTAAGCTGCTGGAGACGATCGCTGCCGAGCTGGGCATCGCCATCGAGAACGCCCGCCTCTACACAGAGACCCGGACCTTGTCGCTACACGACCCGCTGACCGGCCTCGCCAACCGGCGACTGATGGCGCTGGAGCTGGACAAGGCCCTCGCGCGCGCCAAGCGCACGGGCAAGCCCTTCTCGCTGGTCATGGCGGATATCGACCTTTTCAAAAACTACAACGACCTCTACGGGCATGCAGCCGGCGACGAAATTCTGGCCGGGATAGCAAAATTGATACTTGAAGAAATTCGCCGCATCGATCTTGGGGCGCGCTTTGGCGGCGAGGAATTTCTACTGATACTACCGGACACGGACCTGGATGAAGCTGTCGAGGTCGCTGAACGCATACGCTGTAAGGCTGCCGCAACCGAGTTCACCTGCTCCGCAACCTTGAAAACATCCGGCATCACGATCAGTCTGGGTGTAGCGACCTGGGACGACAGTATCGGCAGCGAAGACATATTGGTCGCCAGGGCCGATACGGCGCTATACATGGCGAAAAACAAGGGTCGAAACCGGGTTGAGAGCTGGAAGCGGATGAACATAACCTGAAATTCAGACTAACCGGTTGCCGACGCACCCGAGGCCAAAAGGGAACTCGATCAGAATGCTGTTTCGATAACTCCGCCGGCCATCAGGATCTGATCATCATAGATCACCGCCGACTGCCCGGGCGCGATACCGTGGACCGGCTGGTCGAGTTCCAGGCGCCATGAGCCCCGGAAGTCTTCCACAATGCGGCCGGGAACAGCCGGAGCGTTATACCTGGGCTGGATCATCAGGCTGATGCCGAGCAATTCATCGGCCGGGACGAAACTGTTTACCTGTCCGATCACCAGTGTCGACACCGCCAGCTCTGCGCGGCTTCCCGCCACCACCAGATTCTCTTCCGGAACCGTCCGCAAAACATACAGGGGTTCCGGGGCGCTGACGCCAAGACCGTGCCGCTGGCCTACCGTGTAGTCGATAAAGCCTCCGTGTGATCCAAGCCGGTCGCCAGCGGCATCGACGATATCCCCGGCTCCGGGAAGCTCCACGGCGCGACTGCGCAGGAAGCGGCGATAATCGTCGTCGGGAATGAAACAGACCTCCTGGCTCTCCGGCCGGTTGTGGGCGGCGATTCCTGCCTCACGGGCCAGATTACGGCTGTCATCCTTGGACAATTCCCCCAGGGGGAAATCAAGCCGCTCCAGCAATGCGGGCTTGATGCCCCAAAGCATGTATGACTGGTCCTTTGCCTGATCGGCGCCGCGGACGATCAGGCGGCCATCACCACCCGACTGCCGCAGCCGGACATAATGGCCGGTGGCCACTTGGGCGGCACCCAGCCTGTCGGCCAGAAGAATCAGCTCGTGGAAACGGAAGCGGCCATTGCAGCGCGCGCAGGGGTTAGGCGTCCGCCCGGCCATGTATTCCCCGACGAAGTCGTCCACGACCACCGCAGCGAACGTCTCCGTGTAGTCGACCGTCAGGTGGGGCAGGCCCAGGCCATGGCAGACCTCGCGAGCGCCACGGATGGCCTCGGGAGAACAACAGCTGGGAGATTCAACATCTTCGCAGGATGGATCGCTCCAGAGGCGCATCGTGACGCCGACAACATCGCGGCCGGCGTTTCGTTCGAGCAGGCAGGCGGTGGAGCTGTCGACGCCACCGCTCATGGCGACGAGCATGCTATTTTCATGGATCTCTTTCGCCTTGGGGAAGGTGCCGCGCCCGATGGCGTCCTCCAGGGCTGCATGCAGGGACTCGACGGCGAAGAACGCGGCTTTTCGGATCGATTCGCCGCCACGTTCCGAGTCACCACTCAATGCCGCCTCTATCGTCGCGGACGGCAAGCGAGCCGCTTCCTGCCAGCTCCTGCCGGTTATTATTTCGGTGATCAGGCTGCCGGCGGCGATGGCCGCGCTCGAACCAGATGCCTGAAAACGGGCTTCGGCCAGATTGCCGGCATCAAAGTTGATGAAAAATTTTATGACAACGCCACAGCCGGGATCGCCGGCCCCGCCACGTCCATCAGCGCCGGGAAGCTCTCCGGCGTTTCTGGGGTTATGGAAATGATCGAGGAGCAGTGATGTCATGAATCCATGATAACTCTATACGACAGCAGGCAAAAGAAATGGCCGCCCCCTTAAGGAGCGGCCATTGAATATATTCCTATTGAAATTCCGTTGCGGGAAAACCCATCCGCTTTTGCTTGTTACCTGACCGTGCCGGTGCCGCTCTCCGTTCTGATGCCGGTACTGGTGCCGGAGCTGCCAGTTGTATTCGTGCTGGTCCCGCCGCCACTATTACTGCTGCCGCTGCTTGAGCTGCTGCTGCCGCTGCAACTTCCCGTGGCCTCGCAAATACCCTGTTCGATCGACTTGGAATCAACAAAGCCGGACCAGGCGCGCTGCACCTGCGCCTCCTTGTTGATGATGACGACCGTAGGCGTTGTCGAGACTTTGAGAATGATCGACAGATCGCCGAACTTCTGACCGTCCGTATAAAGGTAATCGTAGAAGTCTACCTGGCCGCGGAATTTGTTCTGCAACGACATCACCGAAGAGCGAACCTGGTTATCATCGTAAGGTCCGCTTATATAAAAGGTGACGACGATCGGCCGTCGCGATTCGATCGAGCTCTTAAAATCCTTGGGAGACAGTTCGCCAGGAGTTATGACCTGTCCGATGAGGTCTTCCGGTTTGCCGGTGCTGGCGCTTCCCGAGCCCGACTTGCTGGTTTTGGAGGTCTTGGTCGGTGTAGTGGCCGGTGCTCCCGAGTCACCACAGCCGGTAAATATAAAAGCCACAAGCGCTACTATGAGCACTGTGGCTGTAAGCTTCAGAATTTTGGTCATCCGCCGCCTTCTTGTTGCAAAATAAAGCTCCACCTTGCCGTCTCCGCTTGTTTATTGAACCTGCTCTAGCAGGTGGGTGCCCGCTCCCCAGCTACCCTTAAGCAGTTGGGAAAGACTAAGCTCCCGTACTCAATATGTTGGCTCAATAAAGTTACGAATCACAAACAAGGTCGAGCTTTGATTAATAATATCATACGCCTTTCTTTTTCGGCAATAGCCAAAATAATCCTTCCGAGTGGCTTTGAAGCAATTTGTCAAGACCCCGGCTCGGCTATCAGCAATAATCCCCGTTATTGCCGGATTTTGAGCTCTTTTAGCTGCCGCGGATCAACGATTGCCGGAGCGCCGGTGAGCGGACAGCCGCCACTCTGTGTCTTGGGAAATGCTATCACATCCCTGATGGTGGAAAGACCCGCCATCAGCATGACCAGGCGATCGAGGCCGAAAGCCAGCCCGCCGTGGGGCGGCGCTCCATATTTGAGAGCCTCCAGCAGGAAACCGAAATCCCGTTCCATCTGGTGGTCCTCGTGGCCGAGAATGGCGAGTATCCGCCGTTGCAGTTCCGGCTTGTGGATACGCAGACCACCGCTGGCGATCTCCACGCCGTTGAGAACCAGGTCATAGAGGCTGCCACGAACCTTGAGCGGCTCGTCCTCGAGAAAAGCGACCGTCTCCGCGCTGGGCAGTGTAAAAGGATGATGTTCGGCGACGATCTGGCCACTTTCTGCGTCCAGTTTAAACATGGGAAAATCCGTCACCCAGAGGAAGCTCCAGCCGGGCTCGACCAGTTCCAGCTCGGTGGCCAGGCGAGGCCGCAGGACGCCCAGGACCTCCACAGCCACGTCGACGGTGTCGGCGACGAAAAATACGATGTCGCCCGCTTCGGCCGCGGTTGCATCCAGGACCTGTGACAGTTCCTCCCGCGAGAGAAACTTGGCGATCGGCGACTGCACCTCCAGGCCTTCCTTGATAATCAGGTATGCGAGCCCTTTGGCGCCATGGGAAAGCGCGAAGTCGGTATGTTCGTCTATTTCCCGGCGCGTAAAACGCCCGGCTCCTGGCGCCCGGATTGCCCGCACCGTGCCACCATCGGCTAGCGCCCGGGAAAACACGGCGAACTCCGAGCCGCGGAAGATATCGGAAGCGTCGACGATAGGAAGGCCGAAACGCAGGTCTGGTTTGTCGGAGCCGTACCTGAGAATCGCCTCGTCGTAGGTCATGACGGGGAAGGGTTTGTCGAGCGCGACGCCAAGCACTTCGTCGAAGAGAACAAGCATCAAATCCTCGAGCAACCCCATGATCCCAGCCTCCGACATGAAGGACATCTCTATGTCCACCTGGGTGTGTTCGGGTTGCCGGTCGGCGCGCAGGTCCTCATCCCTGAACGCGTGCGCGAACTGGTAATAGCGGTCGAGCCCGGAGATCATCAGCAGTTGCTTGAAGAGCTGCGGCGACTGCGGCAGGGCGTAGAATTTTTTCGGTTGCAACCGCGACGGCACCAGGAAATCCCGGGCGCCTTCAGGCGTGCTCTTGGTGAGCACGGGTGTCTCCACCTCGGTGAAATTATTATTATCCAGAAATTTTCGGGCGCTGCGGGAGACGCGGTGGCGCAACAGCAGGTTGTCGAGCATCTCCTCGCGGCGCAGGTCGATGTAGCGGTATTTGAGGCGCAGGTTGTCGTCCACATCGCCACGCTCCTCGACGCTGAACGGTGGCGTCTCGGAACGGTTGAGCACTTCGACGGCGGCGACGTTTATCTCGACCTCGCCGGTGGCCAGGTCCGGATTGACCGTTTCCGCCGGGCGGGGAGCCACTTTGCCCTTTATCTGGAGGACATCCTCCGGACGCAGCGAGTGGCCGATGGTATGGACTTCACCGGAACGTTTGGGATCGAAGACGATCTGCACCAGGCCACTGACATCTCGAAGATCGACGAATATCAGCCCGCCGTGATCGCGCCGGCGATGGACCCAGCCGCACAACGTTACGTCACGGTCGAGATCGTCCTTTTTTAGTTTTCCGCAGTAGTCGGTACGCATTATTCTTGTTTCTATTCTCGTTTCGTTGTGGGGGCCATGTTTTTCTAATTTCGGCTCTTAGTAAACCTGGGGGGCTACCCAAAAGTTTCTTAAACAGCCATCTCTTCAAGTAAGGTTTTTCAAAACCGTTCTGACAGGTTTTGCTCCAGGCCATCCAGCGCCACCGACTCCTGCTCGCCGGAACCCATATCGCGGACAGTGGCCGCGCCTGACGCCAGTTCGTCCTCGCCGATGATAACAGCAAAACGCGCGTTGAGGCGGTTCGCCTGCTTCATCTGTCCTTTCGCCTTTCGGCCGGCGTAATCCGTATCGGCGGAAATTCCCAAGCCGCGTAGCCGGTGCAGCGCCTGCATGACCCGCGGCCGCGCTTCTTCAGCCAAAACCATGATAAAGACGTCGATGCCCGGCGGCGCCGGCGTGATCCCGGCCGATTCAAGAGCCAGGACAATGCGCTCGAGACCGGTACCAAAACCGGTTGCCGGTGCCGGCTGGCCGCCGATCTCCTCGACAAGATTATCATACCGTCCGCCTCCCCCGATCCCTTTTTGGGCCCCGAGACGGGCGCACTCGTATTCAAAAGTCGTTCGCGTGTAATAATCAAAGCCGCGCACGAGCGTACCGTCGACCCGGTAGCTTCGCCTGAAAAGGTCGAGGTAACCCCTTACCTCGTCGAAATGTTTCTGGCAGGAAGGGCAGAGATTATCAACCAGTTTGGGCGCCTCGCCCAGCAGTGAAATACAATTTTCGTTCTTGCAGTCGAAAACACGCAGCGGATTCAGCTTTGCCCGCTCCTGGCAGTCACGGCAGAGAGCATCACCAACGCCTTCCAGATAGAGCTTCAGCCGTTCCAGATATGGTGGCCGGCATTCCCTGTCGCCCATGCTGCTGAGCCTGAGCTCCACATCCGGAACGCCCAGCACCTCGTACAGTTGCGACAGCATCATGATCATTTCCGCGTCGAGGGCGGCATCGCCGGAACCGATGGCCTCGGCCCCCAGCTGGTAGTGCTCCCGGTAACGACCGGCCTGGGGCCGTTCGAAACGATACATGCGTTCTAAATACCAGAGCTTCACCGGTTGGGGCAGTTTGTGCATCCCGTGCTGCACGTAGGCTCGCACTACGGGGGCGGTGCCCTCGGGTTTCAAGGTCAGGCTGCGGCCGCCTTTGTCCTCGAAGCTGTACATCTCTTTTCTGACGATATCCGAAGAAGTGCCAACGCCCCTGACGAATAATTCTGTGTCCTCAAACGCCGGTGTGTTGATGTGTTCGTAGGCCGCCGTGCGAAATATGGCGGCGGCGACGTCAATAACCTGTTCGCGGAGAGCCTGCGCCGCCGGCAGAACGTCGTATGTTCCTTTGGGACCCTGCATTTTACCAGCCCAGATCGGTGAGAAAGGGGTTGTCCTCCCTCTCGGCCGCCAGAGTTGTACTGTTCCCGTGCCCGGGATAGACCCTGGTATCCGGTGGGAAGTGCAGAATAAGGTTCTTGACCGCCGCAGCCAGCTCATCGAATGACCCACCAGGTAAATCAGTGCGGCCTACTGAGCCATGAAAAAGCAGGTCGCCGGTAAACAGGCAATCAGCGACAAAAAAAGTGAGTGATCCCGGCGAATGACCACGCGTGGCGATTATCTTGACGTCAATGCCATCGATTGAGACCGTCTCGCCGCCCTCGAGCAGGCGATCGACCTTGCAGCTTGAAAAACCGGGCATGCCGGGGAAGAACTGAAATTTTTCCGGGGCTGCCAGAACCATCTCCACCTCACGGCTGGCATAGACCTCAGCACCGGTAGATTCCGCCAGTCCGGCCACGCCGCCGATATGATCCGGGTGTCCGTGCGTGATGAAGATCGCCGAACACCGGGCTCCAGCTTCCCTGAAAGCCGTGAGGACCACTTCCGGATCACCGCCGGGATCCACGGCAAAACCGGCACCCGAGGCGGAATCGTGAACTATATAGCAGTTGGCCTGAAGCGGACCCACCGCCCTGGTTATGATTTCGATGCTGATAAAGCTCTCCTGAATAGTTTTGCTACGCTGGTTACTCTAGCAAAAGTACGGGAGCAGGTTCTACCCTCGACCTGGAAATCCCGTACGCCGCCTGGATCATCCCGGCAGCCTTCTGGCCTTTGGATTTCTCAGTAGCATACACTGACGCCAATACCTGCCCCGGCATTACCGGGTCTCCCTTTTTTAGCTTAAGCCTGACTCCAACCGAGTGGTCAATGCTGTCTTCCTGACGCTGGCGGCCGGCACCCAGTTCCACGGCGGCCCTGCCCACCACCCGCGCATCGATTGCCTCAATCCAGCCTTGAGAAGAAGCCTGAATCTCGATTTCGGTGGAGGCGACGGGCAACGCAGCCGGATCATCGATAAACGAGACGTCCCCGCCCTGTACTTTGATCCATTCACGAAACTTTGCCAATGCCGAGCCATTCGCCAGGGCACGCCGCGCTTCGGCTTCAGCCTGCGGCGCTTCCCAGCCAAGGTCGGACAGAACCAAGAGCCGGGTCCCCAGAGCCAATACCACTTCTACCAGATCTGACGGACCTTTCCCCTTAAGCGTCTCAACCGCCTCGAGCACCTCCAGGGCGTTGCCGACGGCGTGGCCCAGCGGCTGCTCCATCGAGGTCATGATCGCCTCGACGGTAATGCCGCGGCGCTCCCCCACTGCCCGCATCAGATGGGCGACTCCCTGGGCGTGGCCCATGGTCTTGAAGAACGATCCCTTGCCGACTTTGACGTCGAGCACAACGGCGCTGGCTCCGCCCGCCAACTTCTTGCTGATGATGCTGGCGGCGATCAGCGGGTTTGATTCCACGGTGGCGGTGACATCCCTGAGGGCGTAGAGGCGGTTGTCGGCGGGCACCAGGTCGGCGCTCTGGCCGGCTACACAGATGCCGGTCTCCCCCAGCTGTCCGACAAAATCTTCCGCTGACAGGGAGGTGCGAAACCCCGGGATCGACTCCAGTTTGTCGATAGTGCCACCGGTATGACCGAGGCCACGCCCCGACATCTTGCCGAAGACGGCCCCAGATGAGGCGACCAGCGGCCCCAATACCATCGTGACCTTGTCGCCGACGCCGCCGGTGCTGTGCTTGTCGACGACGCGCCGGCCGAGCGGGGTGAGATCCAGCCGCTTGCCCGAGTCCAGCAGGGCGTCGGTAAGCGCCAGGGTCTCAGACAGGCTCAACCCTTTGAGCAGGGCCGCCATCAGCCAGGCAGACATCTGATAATCTGCTACCTCTCCGTCCATGAACGCCCGGATGAAGCCGGCCAGCTCCACAGCGGAGTGCTCGCCGCCATCGCGCTTCCGCTGGATTATATCGACCGGTGATGTCATAGGCTGCTGAACGCTCCCTGGGTCGCATTTGGCACTGCCATATTATTGCCTGTTTAACTACTAAACAAGTGTTGCGGCCCATAGCTACTTCACGAGACTCAGTGCCGCCTGCCGAGTAATGCCAGTTTGTAGACTTAACAGGGGTTACAGCGGGAAATGCCGCCGGAATACATCAAAAAACTATAGACGCCGGCAGCACTTTATGGTACTCTCAAAACCTAGCGATCGTCGGGTAAAAAAGTAACCCGGCAAGCGGGCCTTCGTCTTCACCCGGTGCGCGCCGCCGGGAAGCGTTACGCCCTGGCTGATGCCCGCCCCCGCGGCCTGATCAACTGCCTGGCTGAAACGTGACTTGCGGCCGACTTGCGCCGTGGACCTTCCTTATTTTTTCACTGTGACCAGAAACGGCCTGCCGGCAAGTTTCAACGCCTCCGCTATTTCCAGCTTCGGACCGGTGAAAAAACGGAAGACCGTGGCTCCCACATCGGCAAATTCCCCCATATACGGTTCGTCGCGCGGCTGGCGGCCCGAGATGCCCTGTTCCAGAGATGCCGTTTCAAACAGCGACCCTCCAGGTGAAAACACCTCGCTGCCCAGCCGGGCCAGCAGCGGTATGTACTCCCTGGTGTGGTCGGTTCCAGGCGCCAGGGGGTCGCAGCCATGGTCGGCGGTGATAATCATCAGATCGTTTTCGCCGCAGGAGGCGATCAGCTCCGGCACCGCGGCGTCCACTTCCTCCAGGCCGGCGGCAAAACCGGCCGGGTCATTGCGATGGCCCCAGAGCATGTCGAAATCCACCAGGTTAGTGAAAACCAGGCCCTCTTTAAGCTCACGCATGAGCGAGATTGACTTCTCCAGACCTTCGGCGTTGCCGGTGGTCTTGTACTCGTAGCGAACTCCCGATCCGGCGAAAATCTGCGATATCTTGCCGACGCCGTGCACCGGCACGCCTATCTCGCTGAGAATGTTGAGATAGGTGCGTGGTGGCGTCACGGAAAAATCCCGGCGCCGCGGCGTGCGGCTGAAGCTGCCCGGTTCGCCGCTGAACGGCCGGGCGATCACGCGCACGACCTCGTTTTCGCCGCGCAAAATCTCCCGAGCACGACGGCAGTAATCGTAAAGATCATCCACGGAGACGATATCCTCGTGGGCGGCGATCTGGAAGACGCTGTCGGCCGAGGTGTAGACGATTAGCTTGCCGGTCCTGAGGTGCTCCTCCCCCAGCTCGCTGATGATCTCGGTGCCGGAGGCGGGAATATTGCCCAGAACACCTCGGCCGGTGACCCGCTCAAATTCCTCGATAACCGTCTCTGGAAAACCTTCGGGAAATACTGGAAAGGATTTTCCGGTGACAACTCCCATGAGCTCCCAGTGACCAACGGTAGTGTCCATGCCTCGGGAACGCTCAGCGAGCTTGCCGAAGAGCGCCTGCGGCCTCGGCGCCGGCGGCACGCCCGGCAGCGGCAGTATATTCCCCAGCCCTAACGCGCCCAGGTTCGGCAGCTTGAGGCCGGCGATTGCCTCGGCAACGTGCCCCAGGGTGTTCACATCCAGGTCACCGAACTCGCCGGCATCGGAAAGCGCGCCACAACCAACGCCGTCCAGGGTGATAAGCAGGCAGCGCACCCGCCGCCGCAGCCGTTTCCGGCCGAGCAGCCAGAGGGGGTTAATCATTGACCGGTGACTTCCTCGCCCGGGGATGTGAATCGAAATAGATATCCCGCAACCGCTGGTGGCTGAGGTGAGTGTAGATCTGAGTGGTCGATACGTCCGCGTGCCCCAGCATCTCCTGGACGCTGCGCAGGTCGGCGCCACCGGCCAGCAGGTGCGTGGCAAAACTGTGTCTCAACGTGTGTGGGGTAACCACCTTCTGAATCCCGGCCTGACGGGCATAACTAACCACCAGGCGATGGATGCTCTGGCGCGTCAGCCCCCGCCCGAACCGATTCAGGAAAAGATGGCTGGTTTTGCCGCCCTTGCCCAGAAAAGGCCGCCCCAGCTGCAGGTAGCGGTGCACGGCGGCCAGCGCCGGCTCACCAACCGGGATAATCCTTTCCTTTGAGCCTTTGCCCAGGCAGCGGACAAATCCCCCCTCCAGGTCCACGTCGCCGGTATGCAGCCCGATAAGCTCCGAAACCCTCAGTCCGGCGCTGTAAAGCAGTTCCAGGATGGCGGTGTCCCGGCTCGCCCCGGGCGTGCCGCCGGTCGGCTGGCTGAGCAGGATCTTGACCTCGGCCAGGTTGAGTACGGTGGGCAGCTTGTGATTCTGCTTGGGCGATTTAATCGATACAACCGGGTTGGCATCGGTCAGTTTCTCGCGGCAGAGGTACTTGTAAAAGCTTTTGAGCACGCTGATCTTGCGGGCCATGGTGGCGCCCGCCGGCAAACCTTCGATACCGCTCAGACCTGCCAGAAAATTCCGGATGGAGCCTGTAGTGACCACGATGGCGTTCATGCCCTGCCCGTCGATGAATGCCTGAAACTGCGCCAGGTCCCGCCGGTACGAAGAAACCGTATTGTCTGCAAGCCCGCGCTCGAACTGCAGATAGGCCAGATATTCATCGATCAGCTGGTTTCGGATATCCGCTTGTATTGTTACCGCTCCGGTTTCCGGAGCCTCAAGCTGCTGATCCATGGCCTTTTGATTCGCTGTCGGGCATCAATGCTCCTTTTTTACCAGATAACAATCAGTCAAAAATTCGTCCTCACTGTTTAGCGACCACGTTTACATAAACAAACGCGGTGCGAACAGCGTGCCCCCCTGCCAGCGTTACGAGACGGGAAACTGGTCTGATGACGACAGCCGGAAGGGGATGATGCTGGATAACTGATAATGGGGCAGACCGACGGAGTCGGCCACCGCCTGATTGGTAATCTTTCCCTCCATGACGTTGACTCCGTGGGCCAGCGCGTCATTGCGCCGGATAGCCGCAATGGTGCCTTCGCTGCCCAGGTCGACGATGTAGGGCAGAGTTGCGTTCGTCAGCGCGAACGTGGAGGTGATGGGCACCGCTCCGGGAATATTGCCGACGCAATAATGGATCACGTCGTGGGCGAGGTAGGTGGGTTCGCTGTGGGTAGTCATGCGTGAGGTCTCGGCGCAACCTCCCTGGTCGATGGAGACATCGACGATGACTGAGTGCGGCACCATCTCCTCGACCAGTTTTTCCGAGATAAGCTTCGGCGCGGTAGCGCCCGGATTGAGCACGGCGCAGATGACCAGGTCAGCAGTGGAGACCTGCTCCTCGATGGAAAGCGCCGTGGACATGACCGTGGTCAGTCGGCCGGAAACATAGCCATGCAGTGAACGCAATTTGTCCAGATCCTTGTCCAGGACGACCACATTCGCCAGCATGCCCGCGGCTATCTTGGCGGCATTGGCGCCAACGATGCCTGAGCCGAGCACGACGACCTTCGCCGGCGGCACCCCGGCAACGCCGCCCAGCAGGATGCCGCGCCCGCCGATCATCTTCTCCAGAAAATAGGCTCCCACCTGGGCTGACATGCGTCCGGCTATCTCGCTCATGGGGGCAAGCAGTGGCAGGCGGCCCTCCTGCTCGACCGTCTCATAGGCGATGCAAGTGGCGCCTGTCTCCATCAACTGCCGCGCCAACTCCGGCTGGGGCGCCAGGTGCAGGAAGGAAAAGATTGTCTGTTCCGGCTTTAGCAGCGCCACTTCCCGGGGGGAAGGATCCTTGACCTTGACGATGAGCTCCGCCGTGTCAAAAAGCTCCTCGAAACTTTCGATGATACGGGCGCCCTGGCTCTCGTAGGCAGAATCCGGCAATTTGCTGCCGTCGCCGGCGCCCGCCTGGACCAGAACCGTCATGCCCGCGCCTGCCAGCTCGCGAACCCCGGCCGGCGTTATGGCCACGCGGTATTCGTCAACATCGACTTCCGATGGGACCCCGATTATCAATCTCTTCTCCTTGTCGGTGAGTTATGCCAATAATTGCTGATCATAAAACCTTTCGCTCCGGCCCGTCCCGCTACCTGCCGCCATCCCGCGCGCAGCCCGTCTTAGCTAATATTCAACCGCGCCCGGCCAATTCCCTGTGCGCGAGCATAACGCCAATGATCGATTTGCCATCCCTAAGCTCTTGCAACAGCTCCGGCAGGGGATCCAGCGGACGCTGTTCGGGCTCGATGAACTCCTCGTGATCACTGTCCTCTTCGCCATGGGTGAGCTCTTCCGCAAGAAAGACATGCAATATCTCATCGCAAAAACCAGGTGATGAATAAAAGGCGGTCAACCGGATGAGTTTACCGGCCGTCAGCCCCAGTTCCTCGCGAAGCTCGCGCCGGGCGCAGTCGGCGGGATCCTCACCGGGATCGAGCTTGCCGGCGGGAACCTCCAAGAGCTGCTGCCCGATGGCGTCGCGATACTGGCGCACCAGATGCACCGTACCCTCGCCGTCGACAGGAACGATAACCGCCGCTCCGGGGTGCTCCATGACCTCGCGGATGGTCCGATGGCCGTCGGGCAACTCTACCTGATCCACCCGCAGCCTGATCACGCGGCCCTTGTAAACATATTCCGATGAGAGGATGCGGTTATTCAAAAGCTCATCTGCCCATTGGCGCCGCGGGCTTCCTCCACCAGCGCCATCAGAAAATCGTGCATCTGCTGAAGCGATTCCACGGAGATATATTCTTCGGGTGTATGCACACACTCCATGCCGGTAGCAAGATTCACGCAGGGCAGCCCCCTGAGGTTGAAAACATTGACGTCGCTGCCGCCACCAGTCGATGTACGCTCGGTAGGCAGACCCAGGCGGCCGAATGCCCGTTCGGCCAGCTCTATGGGCAAACCGCCAGCGGAGAAATCAAATCCGTGGAATTCATCCACGACCGTTATCTCTACATCCACCTCTTCCTCAGCCGCGGCCAGGTTGATTGCTTCGAGCATATGCACAACCTGGTTTTCCAGCTTCTCCTGATCGTGACTGCGAGCTTCGCAATGGATGGCACAGCGGTCAGGGACTACGTTGACCGCCTCTCCTCCCCGGATAATGCCGACATTGGCGGTAGTCTCACCGTCGAGGCGGCCCAGCTTCATCGCGGCAACCGCCTTCGCCGCCGCCACCACGGCATTGCGGCCGTCTTCCGGCACAACGCCGGCGTGAGCCGACTTGCCGATAAATGTAGCGTTCACGGTCTTCTGTGAGGGTGAGCGCACTATGACACCACCCACCGGACCGGTGCAGTCGAGGCAAAAACCGCACTCGGCCACCACCAATTCCAGGGAACTTGCCTTGGCGCCGCGCAGGCCTCCCTCCTCCCCCACGGTCAGCAGGAGTTCGATACCGGCCTGGGGCAGCTTCTCGCGAATGATCCTTTCCAGTGTATGGATGATGGCGGCCACCGCCGACTTGTCGTCAGCTCCCAGCACCGCACGGCTGCCGCTGCGGATAACGCCATCCACCAGCGTCGGGTCGGGCAACGCCTCGTCTTCGGAAGGGACAGTATCGGTATGGGCTGAAAGCAGGATGGGTGTCCCGGGGACACTTGCTTCCAGGCGACAATATAGATTGCCGGCGCTGGAGCCGCTGTCCGGGTATAGAGGCTCGTCCTCCCGGACCTCCAGCCCCAGGCCCCGCAGCCGTGTCGTCAGAAAATCATTGATAGCCCTCTCGTGGCCGGAAGGGCTGGGGATACGTGCCAGCTCCAGGAAAAAAGTTACCAGGGGGCCAGCTGCGGCTATGCTATCTTGCCTCATCGATCAGGTCGGGTAAAGGGACTTCGAAAGTGTCCTCCCCGACATGATGGCCCTGGTCGCCGGCGAACTCCCGCTTTTGCGCCAGCTCGATGGCGGCACCGACAAAATCACGGAAGAGCGGGTGTGGCCTGGTCGGCCTGGACTTGAACTCGGGGTGGAACTGGGTTGCCACGAACCAGGGATGGTCGGTCAGCTCGATGATCTCCACCAGGCGCTTGTCCGGCGAGGTGCCGCTGATCTTCATCCCGGCCTCCACCAGTTTCGGCCGCAGAGCATTGTTGACCTCATAACGATGGCGGTGGCGCTCGTGTATGGTGCGCTCGCCATATGCCTTGACCGCTTTCCCGGAGCGTGACAGCTTGCAGGGATAAGAGCCCAACCGCATGGTGCCTCCCATGGCCTCAACATCCTTCTGTTCCGGCAGCAGGTCGATGACCGGGTAGGGCGTGCTCTGGTCAAACTCGGTGCTGTTGGCCCCGGGCATGCCAGCGACATTGCGGGCGTACTCGACCACGGCACACTGCATTCCCAGGCAGATGCCCAGGAAGGGGATCTTGTTCTCGCGGGCATAGGTCACGGCCTGCACCTTTCCCTCGATGGCCCGCGGCCCGAAACCGCCGGGGATCAGTATGCCGTCGACGTCGCGCAGCTGGGATTCCACCAGCATCGGCGATACGTCTTCGGAATCCACCCAGATCAGCTCCAGTTCGCGATTATGAAAAACGGCCGCGTTCTTCAGCGCCTGGATCACACTCATGTAGGCATCCCACAACTGTACGTACTTGCCAACCAGGGCGATCCTTACCTTGTCCTTGCAGGAGTTTATCCGGTCTACCAGGTCCTGCCAGTCGGCGAGGTCAGGTTCTGCCGCATCTATGCCCAGTTTCCGGATTACCAGGTCATCCAGTCCCTCGTCGTGAAGTATCAGCGGCACCATGTAGATATCGGGAGCGTCGATCGCCGTGACCACCGCTTCGACTTCGATGTCGCAAAGAAGCGCGATCTTCTCCCGCAGACCCTTGTTCAGATGGCGCGGCGACCGGCAGACGATAACGTCCGGCGTGATGCCGATGCCACGCAGCTCCTTGACCGAATGCTGCGTCGGCTTGGTCTTCTGCTCACCCGCCGCTTCGAGATACGGCACCAGGGAAACGTGGATGTAGAGCGCGTTCTCTCGGCCGACATCGTTGCGGAACTGGCGGATGGCCTCGAGGAACGGCAGCGACTCGATATCGCCGACAGTGCCACCGATCTCGGTGATGACCACATCGACGCCGCCACCCATATCGGCCACGCGATGGATGCGCTGCTTGATCTCGTTGGTGATGTGCGGGATCAGCTGTACGGTCTTGCCAAGGAAATCTCCCCGGCGCTCCTTGTTGATGACGCTGAAGTAGACGGTCCCGGAGGTTACGTTGCAGTCGCTGGTCAGATTTTCATCGACATAGCGCTCATAGTGACCGAGGTCGAGATCGGTCTCGGCGCCGTCTTCGGTTACAAACACCTCTCCGTGCTCGTAGGGGCTCATGGTGCCAGGGTCGACGTTGATGTACGGGTCCAGCTTCTGCATCTGCACCTTGAGGCCACGGCTTCTGAGCAACCGCCCCAATGATGCGGCCGTGATGCCTTTTCCCAACGACGATACCACCCCACCGGTCACGAAAATATGTTTAGCCATGCGTCTGCCGCCTTTCCCAGCCAATTAAATGATTATTAAACGAAAAAACCGGAGGCTCGGCTCCGGTAAGTTGAAAAACAGATAAATTTTCGGACCTTGCGCCCATCGGCTATCCTGTTGCCATCATGGTGGTCTGATTACAATTGGAGAGTATATCACCTGTCGCCGCATCGGGAAAGTGCTACCGCCTGCGTCCTCTACTCTTCTTCGTAGGTGATTGCATCCTCCGGGCAGTTCTCCACCGCCGCCTCGATGCAGCCCTCCAGCCCGAAAAAGTCCGAAATAATAACATGCGACAGGTTATCGGACTCTTCGATCAGAAAAACCTCAGGGCAGATTGCCTCACAGTTGCCACAGGCCACGCATTTTTCCGGATCGACTTTCGGTATTTTCAATTCCCGGTCTCCTTTATCAACCGTGGCGCAATCCGCTTCTCTACCGTTCACGCCTGGCCATCATTTTAGCATACGGCGCAGATATCCCTGGCTATGAGCGGCGATTGAAGGCGAGTTGTTTCGCTGCGGGGTTTTTCAAAGGCTCCTGCGGAGCAGACGCCTATCTGCCTGGCTCGATATGGATGATCACATCCGCCTGTTCGCCATATTCCGTTTTCAGCCGCCGCTCGACGTGGGAAGCAAGCTCATGGGAGCGGCGCGTGGTCAGCTGCGGCTCCACCAGAAGGTGCAGATCGATCCAGTAGCCCGACTCACTGCCCCGGGTGCGGATTTTATGACAGCCGAGAATCTCTTTTTCGCCGCCACCGAGACAGATCTCTTCGACTTTCGCCGGGTCAAGGACGGCGCGATCGAGCAGGACGACTGAAGCCTCCTTCATTATCCTGAAAGCCGCGTAACCGATGACCAGGGCGATAAAACCACCGACTAGCGCATCGATCTCCGGATGTCCGAGACGCACCGCGATCAGGCTGGCGATCACGGAAAAGGAAACATAGACGTCACTGAGGGTGTGTTTGGAATCGGCGACCAGGAAGACGCTGTTCAGCTTCCTGCCCTGCCGGCGCTCGTAAATGCTGACGCAGATGTTGATGGCGATGGTCACGCCCATCATCGAAAAAGCGAGCACGCCGGCATCCGGACTGACCGGGTTGTTGGTGGTCAGGCGGCCGTAGACGCTTTCACCGATCTGCACCGCGGTGATCAGCAACAGCACCACGATACCCATGCTGGCAAAAGTTTCGAACTTGGAGTGGCCATAGGCATGGCTGTCGTCCCGCGGGCGTGAAGCCAGGCTGATGCCTATCAGCCCGATGATGTTGGAGGAACCGTCCATCAGGGAATGAAATGAATCGGCCACCATGCCAATAGAGTGGCTGAGGATCCCCACGACAAACTTGCCCAGGGCAACCGCAAAGTTGGCGATGAGAACGTAGATCAGAACCATCCTGATCTGATGGTAGCGTTCCTGGCTGGTGTTTTTGCTGGTCGCGCTGTTCATTTTTCTTAAAGCTGGTTCAGAGCCGGCGGCGCAATCCGACCAGGGCCGCGGTCGCGAAAATGCCGGCCGCGGCAATGCCGGCCAACGAACCCTTGCCCTTGCCCTGCCGGTCGAGCGCCGCGTCTTCCGGCAGGTAGTCCTGCAGCAGCTGCCCCCACCTGGTCTCCGCTATCTGGTTAAGATGTTTCCAGCCGGAATACGGATACCAGCAGTAATCCTGCAATAATTTTGCGGCCCTGGCTGGTAGTAGTGATCCCGGAGCAAGCAGGTTGTTCCCCAATCTGCCGCCATCCGGTCCCTCAAATTGGAAGTTTATGGCGGCGATATCCTCGCCGGCTATTTCAATTTCGCTTATGTCGCCACAACCCAATCCCCGTTCGTGGGCCTTGCGGATGTAACCGATTGACCGGGGGTCGAATCCCATCATCCTGGCGATTACGGCGTCCACGGCAACCGGATCAGCGCCGGCCAGAATGTATCCCTTCTCATAAGGGGTGAGCGCCCGGGGCCCGGGGCCGTCGCCGCAAAAGACACCGTCAGCCACGTTAAACAATCCGGGGTGCAATTCCTGCTGCAGCGCCAGCAGATCGACGAGCAGATCATCGATCCCGGCGCTGCTGAGCAGGGCATTTTCACGCACCAGGCCGCCCATTGCGTTCTGCATGGCGCCGGCCAGGAAAGCCCGGGCATGCGTCTTCATGGTCGGCAGATGAATGATGTTACTGCCGGGGAAAAAGTCCGGAACCAGTATTCCTTCCGGGTATATTTGGTCAATGGCCGGCAACGCCACCCGGGAGCGGTAACGGATCCAGTTCACCGGGGGCTCTTCGAGGCAGGTTATGCCGATGCCCAGACGCTCGACGGCAGTGGTGAGGCCGTTTTTGCGCTCGGCACGGCGAGGATCGATGCCGCCGGAGCCACTGTCAGCGGGAATGATGCTGGTCGCGTCGTAACCATCGTCGACGAGCGCCCTGCAGACGCCCTCCAGTTGCCAGGGCGCCGTGGAACAGGCAGGGAACCAGAGATCCCAGGAGAGATTGATTTTTAGCACGGTGTTGCGGCCCGGTTTGACGAACCCGGTACAGCCGGATTCGCGGAGCAGTCTTCCATAATCATCGATAACCGTCTCCGGGCCGGTTTTTAGAATGGTTACTTTTGAGTTCAACGGCTGCCCGCTTTCGTCGATGTTCCGTTTTTGATCGACGCTCGATTGTTTTTCGTGTCAGAAATCTTCTGAACCCTCAGCAGCAAATCGCCGGCGTGGGCGCGAGCCTTGCCGTCTTTGGGCTTCGAGCCCATCATGCGGCAGAGTTCATCGACGACTCCCTCTCCCTGCAGCCGCTCCACCGCGGTCACCGTCTGGCCGCCG
The DNA here is from genome assembly GCA_016650015.1 of Thermoleophilia bacterium. GTDB lineage: Bacteria > Actinomycetota > Thermoleophilia > BMS3ABIN01 > BMS3ABIN01 > JACRMB01. The sequence continues at coordinate 23,524 of JAENWV010000003.1, forward strand.
GCGGTCCGCTTGACCACCCGGAAATGCGCGTCAGCATAGCAGGCTATCTGAGGCAGGTGAGTGATGCAGATGATCTGTGAGCCGCTGGTCAGGCTCCTCAGCCTTGCGCCCACGGCGGCGCCGGTTTCGCCGCCGATGCCGGCATCGATTTCATCGAATACCAGGGTGGCGGTATCGCGCGAGGCCAAAACAGCGCTTTTGATAGCCAGCATGATTCTTGACAACTCGCCACCGGAAGCGGTGTCGCGCAATGGCGTTGCCGGCATTCCCGGATTGAGCCGTACCAAAAACTCAGCGTTGTCCGCTCCGTTGCGGTTGGGCGATTCAGCCTTGGACAGCCGCACTTCGAAACCGCAATCGTTGAAGGCCAGCTCCCCGAGATGCCGGCCGGCTTCCTCTTCCAGCCTGGAGGCGGCTTCCTGCCGTAGCTCGCTAAGTTTAGCGGCCAGCCCGAGCAGCTCCGCCGAAACTTGCGACAGTTCTTTTTCCAGGGCCGGCTTGCCTTCGCTGACGCCCGTCAGCCGGGCGAGCCTCTCCGCCGACCTGACCGAATAGTTCAAGATTTCTTCGATGCCGCCCGGTGAGCCGTTGCCGGCGGCTTTTTCGCCACTGCCGGCGACTCCCTGGCCGACGCCATATTTTCGTTTGAGCTGTCCGATGAGGTCGAGCCGTTCCTCGACTTCCCCCAGGTGCAGGGGATCACTCTGTACGGATTCCGAATAATCCCGTGCCGATCGGTTGATTTCCTCCAGCTCATAATAATTCTTCTGCAGCCGGCCGGCGATGGCGTCCAGTTCGTCGTCGACCCCGGCGGAGTTCTCCAGCCGCGCCATCATCTGCGAAAGGGTGTCCGTCAGGCCAGCTCCGCCTTCGTCTCCGCTCAGGACCGCCGTCAGCTCCGCGGTTGCCTCCCTCAATTCCTGTGCGTGGAGCAAACGCCGGCGCTCGTCCTCGAGCTCCAGATCCTCTCCCTTTAGCAGATCCGCATTATCGATTTCGGACAACTGGAACCGGAGCAGTTCCGCTTCGCGTGCCTGGGCTTCGTAATCCTGGCTCAAATCAGCCAGCTGATCAGCCAGTTCCCGGTGGCGATCGTAGGCCAACCTATATTCGTCCAGCAGGTCCGCCAACCCTGCCCCGGCAAAATCATCGAGGATCTCCAGCTGACGCGACGCCAGCATCAGCCGCCGCTGCTCGTGCTGGGCGGAAAAAGCCAGCAAGCGGCCGGTAAGCTCGCCCAGCAGCGAGAGCGTGGCCGAGCGTCCGCCGATGAAAGCGCGGCTTCGGCCATCCCGGGAGATGCGGCGGCGCACAGCCAGCACATCTTCATCGGGAAGGTCGATTTCGCCGGCAATATCGGCGAAAAAACCTTCGGGCAGGGAGAAAACGGCTTCGACTGAAGCTTCGGCGGCGCCGGGCCGGATGAGCCCGCTATCCGCCCGTGTGCCTAAAAGCAGGGAAATGGCATGGGCCAGGATGGTCTTGCCGGCGCCGGTCTCGCCGCTGATGACGTTAAGTCCGGCGTCGAAGACCAGGTCGGCGCCGTCGATGACCGCCAGATTCTCGATGTGGAGTTCGATGAGCAAAAGCGCCGGCGCCTTACCTCGGGGGCTGGATAAAGCGGTCGCGAAGAGTGAGATAAAAATCGGCTCCCGGAGGCTTCACCAGGTGAGCTTTTTGTGACGCCATGGACAGCTTCAGGGAACTGCCGGAAGCCAGCAGGCCGCGATTGCGACCGTCGACATAGATCGCCGCGGCCGAGCCGATAGTCTCGTTGCCGATGACGAGCTTCTCCGTCGGCCCCATCACCATCGCCCGGAACTGCAGGGTATGGGGCGCGATGGCCGTCAGAGCCAGCGCGTCCAGCGAAAGCGACAGCACGGGACCACCGTTGGAAAGGTTGTAGGCTGTGGAGCCGGCGGGAGTCGAGAGCACCATGCCGTCGCAGCTTATGGCATCGAATTCGACGCCGCCGGTGCTGTAAGCAAGCCGCACGACCGAACCGCCATCGGGTTTGTGGACGACGACGTCGTTAAGCGCCAGCGCCCGATCGCCAGCGTTTTCCATTTCGATGAGACTCAGGTCGAGCGTCTCATAACCACCCTGGAAGATCGAACGAAGCCCTTCGGGAATATCTTCCGGCCCGATCGCCGAGAGGAATCCGACGCGGCCGAAGTTCACGCCAAGCACCGGCGTCTGCATCTCGGGGAACCGGCGAAAAGCCCTGAGGATGGTGCCGTCTCCGCCCAAAGCCACGCAGAAATCTACCTGGACCTCTTCCAGGAGCGGCACGACGGTGCCGAAGCTGCCTGCTTCCTCCAGCGAGTATTTCTCCACTTCAAGCTGGGGAATGACCGCCTCGATGGAGAGTTCCCGGCAGAGCTCCAGAACCCGCAACAGAGCTTCACGGGTGGCCTCTGACTGGCGATGGCTGATGACTGCGATTTTCGTGACCAGAGCTGCCCCAGATCTTGCGTATTTTTCCATAACCCTGAATTGGATTCGCCCGATCCAGAGCCGAAAGCATTTTATCACAGCAGGCGGATACTTATGAGAGCCATATTAGAGCCAATGAGTCAATCGACCCGATGCTTATCGGCTATGGAGCGAGTTAATGAGTCAATCAAGCATTGCCAAAACGTCATTCCTGTCCGGCTTTGACGCGTATCCCTGGTTGTCAGCGGCGAAATACAGCAGATACTCACGATTCCCCTTGGGGCCGCGGACGGGCGACTCAGTGAGACCCAGAACCACCCAGCCTGATTCTTCGATGAAAGACCATATTTCCTCAAGGACTTCACGGCGCACGTTGCTGTCGCGCACAACCCCGCCCTTGCCGACCTTGCCGCGCCCCGCCTCGAACTGGGGCTTGATCAGGGCGATTGCCTGAAAATCCTCTTCGAGCGTATCGATGACCGGCTGAAGAACCTTTTTGAGTGAAATGAAGGAGAGGTCAAAGGTGGCAAATGACGGTGCTTCGGAAAGCATTTCCTGTGTGATGCCGCGGATATTGGTACGCTCAAGCACATCCACCCGCGGATCATTCCTGAGCTTCCAGTCCAGTTGCCCGTAGCCGACGTCCACGGCGATGACTTTTCTGGCGCCGTGCTGGAGCAGACAATCGGTGAAGCCGCCTGTGGAAGCCCCGGCATCGAGAGCTACGCGGCCGGTGACATCGATCGGGAATTCCTCAAAAGCCCGTTCCAGCTTGAGGCCGCCGCGAGATACGAAGCGGGGTTGCTCTTTAAGCGTGACTTCAATGTCCGGCGTCACCAGCGTGCCCGCCTTGGTGACCGGTTGCCCGCTGACTCTCACTTCACCCGCGAGCACCGCGGCGGCGGCCTGGGATCGGGAAGAAAAAAATCCCCGCTGGACGAGGACGGTGTCGAGACGCTCTTTCATTCAGACGTACCCATACCTCAGTTGTCCTCGCCCGAAACCTTCTTTCGCTCCGCCGGCACGATCTTCTTTTTCAGCAACCTCTCCCCCACGTACGCAGAGACCGCCTCAGGGTTGAGGCCGATGTCCCGCAACAGCTTGTTGCGATTGCCGTGAGGGACGAAATAATCCGGAATGGCGAAGCTCTTGACCGACACCGATGCTTCTTCGGCAAACAGCCCCTGCACGGCGGCGCCGAAACCTCCTCTGGCCGTACTCTCTTCGACAGTCACTACCAGCTCGTGCTGTGAGGCCAGCTCGCGGATCAGCCCTTCATCGATCGGCTTCAGGAAACGGGCGTTGACCACCGTCGGCCTCAGACCGTGCTGCTCGACGAGCAGCCGGGCGGCGCGGCGACAGATGCCGACGCCGCTGCCTATTCCCAGGAGCAGCGCCCCCTCACCGCGGTCGATGACCTCGGCCTTGCCCACCGGCAACGCCTCAAAGTCCTCCGGCAGGGAGACACCGCCTCCCGCCGCGCGCGGATAACGGATGGCAGCCGGCTTGCCCAGTTGCAACGCCGTGTAAACCATGTTTTGAAGTTCGGCTTCGTCCCTGGGCGCCATCACGATGAGACCCGGCACCAAACTCAGGTAGCCGAGGTCGAAGACGCCATGATGCGAGGGGCCGTCGTCACCCACCAGCCCGGCGCGGTCCAGGGCGAAAACCACCGGCAGTTCCTGCATCGCCACATCCTGTACCAGCATGTCGAATGCCCGCTGCAGGAAGGTGGAATAGATTGCGACCACCGGCTTGAACCCGCCGATGGCGAGGCCCGCCGCAAAAGCCACGGCGTGCTCCTCGGCGATACCGACGTCAAAAAACCTGTCGGGGAACTTCCTCTCAAAATGATACAGCCCGGTGCCGCTGGACATGGCGGCGGTGATAGCTACGATCCTGTCGTCGCTCTCGGCCATGCGCGCCAGCCCCTGCCCGAAAGCCTCGGTATAGGTGATCGGTCCCGGCCTCTTGATGGCCTTGCCAGTGCTGACGGTGAAGGGCGCTATGCCGTGGAAGGTGTCCGGACGCGCCTCGGCGGGCTCGTACCCCTTCCCCTTGGTGGTCTTAATATGGATCAGCACCGGACGCTCGATCTCCATAGCCGCCCTGATGCTCTTGCGCAGCGCCTTGATGTCGTGCCCGTCGATGATGCCGATGTAGGCGAAGCCCAGCTCTTCAAAAAGCATCCCCGGCACCAGAAAAGCCTTCATGCTTTCCTTGATCGATCGCGAGGCGCCGCGGATGCCCGGTATCTTCTCGATGCCGTGCTCGAATTCCTCGCGCAGCTTGAAGAGCGTAGGGTCGAGGCGCAGCTTGTGTAAATACTGGGAGATGGCACCCACATTGGGCTTAATCGACATCTCGTTGTCGTTAAGAATCACGATGAGCGGGGTTTTGAGATGGCCGGCCTGGTTCATCGCCTCATAGGCGATGCCGCCGGTCAGAGCCCCATCACCGATCACGCAGGCGACATGGCCCCCGGTCTTTTCCTCGCCGGCCTCCTCGCTGCCCGGCTCACTGCCGCCGGCCAGAGTCGCATCGATGCCGGCCAGCTCCGCCTGCGCCGCCGCCAGCCTGATGGCCTCCTGGATGCCAACGCCATAACTGATGGAAGTGGAGCTGTGCCCGGTCCCGACGATATCGTGCTCTGACTCGTGCTTATTGGGGAATCCGGAGAGGCCGCCGTACTGGCGGACAGTATGAAATTCGGCGGCTCGGCCGGTGATGATCTTGTGGGCGTAGCACTGGTGACCGACGTCCCAGATGATTTTATCTTCAGGGCTGTTGAGGACGCTGTGCAGGGCCAGAGTCAGCTCGACAACACCGAGGCTGGGAGCGAGGTGACCGCCGACCTTGGACACAGCGCCGATCATGAATTCGCGGATCTCGTCGGCGAGCAGCTGCAGCTCGCGGTCGTTGAAACGACGCAAGTCTGACGGGGAATGGATTTGCTCGAGGAGCGACACTAGCTAACTCTGGCGCTCATAAATGTAGTTGGTGATTCCGGCAAGAGCATCGGTTTTCCCTCCTACCCGGTCAAGAGCCTCAAGAGCTTCGTCCCGGGACTTGAGCGCCAGGCGCTCCGCCTCTTCCAGGCCATATACGCTGACGTAGGTACGCCGATCCAGCCTGGCGTCGGCGCCCGCTTCCTTGCCCAGCAGGGCCGTTTCACCCACTACATCCAAAATATCGTCTTTTATCTGGAATAGCAATCCGAGCTCGGCGGCAAAATCGCGAAGATTTGTTAACTCCTGTCCGGGCGCTTCGGCGAGCAGCGCGCCACAGTGAACACAGGCCATGATCAGCCGCCCGGTTTTCAGAGAATGGAGCAGTTTCAGGGAATCCGGCTGACTTTCAGAGATCCCTGATACGTCCAGGTACTGGCCGCCGACCATACCGTTGACGCCGGTTGCCACTGCGATCTCCCTGATTACTCCGAGCAGGATAGCGGCAGCCCCCTGCTGCCGCTCGCAGATAAGCCTGAACGCCTCGGCGAACAGGGCGTCGCCGGCGAGAATGGCCGTGTTCTCACCAAACTTCACATGGCAGGTAGGCTTGCCACGGCGCAGCTCGTCGTCGTCAAAGGCGGGCAGGTCGTCATGGATCAGGGAATAGGTGTGAATCATCTCCAGCGCGGCGGCGGTCGGCAACATCCCGGCGGGCTCACGCCCGAAGGCCTGGCCGGTCGCCATCAGCAATACCGGCCGGATCCGCTTGCCGCCGGCCAGCAAGGAATACTGCATGGCTTCGCTGAGAGGCGACACCGAGGCATCCTCGCCGTAGTCGAGTTCCTCCAGATAACCGTCAAGCAGGTGAGTCAGTTCTTCGGGATAGCTCAAAGTCTCCTGATCCTCAAGGGCCCCGGAATTCTCAGAGCCCCGGAATTCGGTCTTGTTCGTGAGGCTCATCCTCCGGGGAACCATAGACGACATCCTGTACGACCCGATCGAGCTTCTGGCTGCTCTCCATGGCCAGCTCATTGGCTTCCGATAACAGGCGCACCGACTCTTCCCAGTCGGATTCGCCCGCCTCCAGCTTTCGTACGATCGTCTCCATGCGCTCGATGGACTGGTTGAGGCTCTCGAGGGTGGATACCAGGGCGCTGGTCAGCTCGCCTTCCTTCGCCGGCGGATCCGGTTGCCGGTTCGGCTGTGATGCCGCCTGTGGCGTTTCGTTCCGCCTGCCCGACGGTTCCACCGGTTGCGCGTTATCCGGTTGCGGACCAGATTCGGTTTCGTCATTCATGGCAGCTCACTCACTCGTCGTTTGACAGTGGTTCAGCGCTCTCGGACCTCTCTTCAACGATCCTGCCGAGAACACCGTTGACCAGCGATCCCGCCTCGCGGGAACAGAAGCGCTTGGCCAGTTCCACAGCTTCGTCGATGCTCACTTCGGCCGGGATGTCGTCACGGCTCTGGATTTCATAAATCGCCAGACGGAGTATGTTGCGCTCCAGCGCGGCCATCCTTTTCGCGGACCAGTTGTTAGCGTTGGCATCGATGACCGCATCGATCTCATTCCGCGAGGCGAGCACCGCCTCAACCTCATCGCGGGTAAATGAATCGAGCTTGCGAGCTTCCTCACGCTCCAGATTATCATACAAATCTTCCAGCGCACCACCGGTCAGGTCGTGCTGATAAAGCAACACCATGGCGTCTCGGCGGGCCTGGCGGCGTGTTGTGGATGATGAGTTCATCGTTCCTGGTTCCCGGCTTCTGATTAAAACAGAAAGCCTAGAACTGAAGCAGCTCCATATTCTCTTCGATGAAGGCTGTCGTGTATTCACCATCACGGAATGCCGGTGCTTTAAGTATCCGGGCGCAAAGCTCCTTGTTGGTGACGATGCCCTCGATCACATATTCGTCGAGGGCCCGGAGCGCCCGGCGAATGGCTGCCGGCCGATCCACATCCCAGACGATGAGCTTGGCCAGCAGGGAATCGTAAAAAACCGGGATGGTATAACCCTCATAGAGGTGCGAATCCACTCGCACGCCAGGGCCGCCTGGTGTCACATAACGGCTGATGGTGCCTGTGTTGGGACGAAAATCGTTGGCCGGGTCCTCGGCATTGATGCGCAGCTCGATGGCATGTCCCCGCGGTTGAAGCGCGCCGGTATGCGGCAGGAGATCGCCACGGGCGATCCTGATCTGCTCACGGACAATATCTATGCCGGTGACCATCTCGGAAACTGGATGCTCCACCTGGATACGGGTGTTCATTTCCATGAAATAAAAGTTGCGTTCGTTATCGACCAGAAATTCCAGGGTGCCGGCATTCTCGTAACCACAGGCGCGGCAGGCGACAATGGCCGCTTCCGACATTTTCTGCCGGGTTTCCGCGTCCAGAAACGGCGACGGGGATTCTTCCACCAGTTTCTGGTGGCGCCGCTGCACCGAGCAGTCACGCTCGCCCAGGGTCAACACCGACCCGGCCTTGTCCACCAGCACCTGGACCTCGACATGATGGGGGCCGACGATCACCTTTTCCAGGTACATCGTGCCGTCGCCGAAAGCGGTTTCGGCTTCGGCGCTGGCCATGTTGAAAAGGTTCTCCATCTCGGCCGGCGAATTGACCAGGCGCATGCCCCGCCCACCACCGCCGGCGGCAGCTTTTACCATCACCGGATATCCGTAACTTTCGGCGAGCCGACCCCCTTCGCTGGCGTCGGCCACAGTTCCCTCGGAACCTGGCACAACCGGTATACGCGCCTCCTTCATTAACTGCTTGGCGAGAGACTTGTCGCCCATGCTGCGCATCAGGTCGGCTCCCGGCCCGATAAAGACCATGTCATTGTCCTCGCAGGACAGAACAAAATCGGGATTCTCGGCCAGGAAACCGTACCCGGGATGAATAGCGTCGCAACCGGTGATTTCCGCCGCGCCGATGATGTTGCGGATCTGCAGGTAACTGCCGCTGACGGGGCCGGGGCCAATGCAAACGATCTCATCGGCTTCCTTCACATGTAACGAATCGACATCCGCCTCGGAATAGACCGCCACGCAGGGAATGTCCAGTTCATGGCAGGCGCGAATTACCCGCACGGCCACTTCACCACGATTGGCTATAAGAATTTTAGAAAGCATCGAGCGCTACTCTTCGGCTTCAACCGGCTCGATATACAAAAGCGACTGCCCGTACTCGACCGGCTTGCCGTTCTCGACAAGCACCCGCCGTACCGTCCCGGCAATCTCACTAGTAACCTCATTCATCAACTTCATCGCCTCGAGAATGCAGAGCGTCTGCCCCACGGTCACCTCATCGCCCTCCTGAATAAACGGATCGCTGGTCGGCGACGCGGCGTGGTAGAAAGTGCCCACCATCGGTGACTTGACAACATGATAATTGTTTTCCTCCTCAATCAACGGGATGCCGGCCGGCGCCGCGCCGGCCGCCGCGACCGCTTCGCCAGTTTCAGCCGGGGCAGCCTCGCCGCCCTTGCGGACCGTAATCCTCGTGTCGCCTTCCTCGATGGTGATTTCGGAGATCGTCGACTGCTCGACCGTGGCGATCAGATCCTTGATTTTGTCTATATCCATTTCAACCCCACTTTTCTCCTCCGTTTCCTGTATCAGGAACACGTCTTCTTCGACCCGGTGCTGGCGCTTCTCCAGAAATGTGCGCCCGGTCGCCGGGAAAAGAGCATAGGTCAGAACATCTTCCTCGTTGTGGGCCAGCTCGCCGATCTCACCGGCATACCGCTCCAAAGTTTCGTCCAGCAGATCCGCCGGCCGGCAGGTGAGCGGTTGCTCGTCACCCAGCACCTTGTGCATGACGTCCGGGTTGATCGGGCCCGGCGCCTTGCCATAACGGCCACGCAAATATGATTTCATCTCATCGGGAATAATCTGCCAGCGCTTGCCTGAGAGGATATTCAGCACCGCCTGGGTTCCGACAATCTGGCTCATCGGCGTCACCAGCGGCGGGTATCCGACTTCCGCCCGTACGATCGGAATCTCCTCGAGCACTTCGGGCAGCCGATCCAGCGCGTTCTGCTCGGCCAGCTGGCTTTCCAGATTGGAAATCATGCCGCCCGGCACCTGGTGCGAGTATACCTGCATATGCGTCAGCGAGGTGACCCCGCGCGGATGTCCGCCGCGAATGCGAACTTCTTCCCAATATTTGGCGATTTCGAACAACTTATCCAGATCCAGCTCGGTATCGTAGGGCGTACCGGAGAGGGCGCTGACGACCATCTCGGTCGCCGGGTTGGAAGCGCCGAATGCCAGGGGCACGGTGGCCGTGTCGATTATGTCGACGCCGGCCTCGATTGATTTCAGATAGGTCATGGGCGCCAGGCCACCGATGTAATGGCAATGCAGCTCCAGCGGCAGGTCGAATTCTTCTTTGATGCGCTGCACCAGCTGCTCGGCGTGATAAGGCGACAGCAGGGCCGCCATGTCCTTGATGCAGAGGGAGTCGGCTCCCATGTCCGCGTAGATATGGGCTACCTCCATGAAATGATCAAGGGTATGGACCGGGCTTATCGTGTAGACGATGGCCCCCTGAAAGTGTTTGCCGGCTTCCTTGATCGCCTCGGCTGCCGCCTCGACGTTGCGGGTGTCGTTGAGGGCATCGAAAACCCTGAATATGTCAACGCCGCTCTCGGCGGAGTGGGCGACGAACCGGCGGACGATATCGTCGCCATAATGCCTGTAGCCGACCAGGTTCTGGCCGCGCAGCAGCATCTGCAGGGGCGTCTTGGGACAATGGTGCTTGATGGTGCGCAGACGCTCCCAGGGATCGTCGTCCAGGAAACGGATACAGCTGTCGAAGGTCGCCCCGCCCCAGACTTCCAGTGAGTAGAAGCCGATATCGTCCATGGCCGACAGGATGGGCAGCATCTCGCTGGTCCGCATGCGCGTGGCCCAGAGCGACTGATGGCCATCCCTGAGAGTGGTATCGGTGATCAGTATGCGGCGCGCTTTTGTCATGGCCTGGGGTTAGACCCTCTCCACATAGTTGCCAGTACGGCTGTCGATCTTGAGCATGTCGCCGGTCTTGATAAAGAGCGGTACGTTCACCAATGCTCCCGTCTCCAGGGTCGCGGGCTTCGAGCCACCGCTCACCGTGTCGCCCTTGACGCCGGGCTGGGTGTCGGTAACCTCAAGCTCGACGAAAATCGGCGGCACCAGCTGGGCCGGTTTGCCGTCGATCATCTGAACCTCGACTTCCATGTTGTCCTTGATGAAAGAAAGAGCGTCACCAGCCAGGGCCGGCGGCAACGACAGCTGCTCGTAGTTGTCGTTGTCCATCAGCACCACCTCGTCCGGCGTCGCGTACAGAAAGAGCATCTTCTTACTCTCGATGCGCACCCGACGGAACTTCTCCACCGGCCTGAAGGTCCGGTCAAGCACCGCGCCGGTCTCAATGTTCTTGATCTTGGTGCGCACGAAAGCACCGCCCTTGCCGGGTTTAACATGTTGGAACTCGACAATGGTAAATATCTGGCCTTCGACCTCGATGGCCATGCCATTTTTAAAGTCGCTTGTTGAAACCAAGATTCCTCCGAAGGGTCAATCGTTCTTCACAAACACGGGCAAAGAGAGATTTTACACTATAAACGGAGGCCGGGGGAAGCCTGACAGCCATTCCGGTTCCTTCCGGAACAGCCCTGATCAGGCGCAAATACGGGCTTTAACGCAGAACTTTGAGTTCCCGCGGGAATTTCGTCAGCGGTATGGCGCCCCTGGCGCCGACCAGTACCGTGTCCTCGATGCGCACACCGCCAAGACGCTCGAGGTAGATGCCAGGCTCGATGGTGACAGTCATGCCGGCCTTCAGGGTCTCTTTCGACCGGCCTGACAGCACCGGCGCTTCATGGGGCTCGAGTCCGACCCCGTGGCCCAGGGAATGGCCAAAAGCTTCGCCAAAACCGGCCGCCGAAATGTGGTCACGGGCCAACCGGTCTATTTCGGCGCAGGCCACGCCGTCACGCACGCCGGAAAGGGCCAGTTGTTGGGCTTCCTGTACGATGCGATGGATTTCGGTCAGCCGCGGCGGCAGATGCCCGCTGGCAAAAGTTCTGGTGGCGTCGGAGCAGTAACCGTCGAAGCTGGCGCCCAGATCCACTACCACCAGCTCTCCTGTCCCTATTATCCGATTTCCGGCGACGCCATGGGGCAGCGCCGAACGCGGCCCCGAGGCGACAATTATCTCGAAAGGCATGGATCCGGAACCGGCCTCGCGCATGGCGGACTCGAGCAGCCAGGCGACCTGTTTCTCACTCCTGCCCACGACTTTTAAACGGACCAGCCTGGCGAAGGCCAGGTCCGCAATCGCCGCCGCCCGCCGCAGCCGCCTCAGCTCAACGGGTTTCTTGACCTGGCGCCGCTGTTCGATCTCTCCCGAGGCGTCCAGAAAGCTGAGCCCCTTGAGCTGCTTCTTCATCAGCTGAAACTGCCGGAGAGTCAGATGATCGCCATCGTAGCCGATAACCCCGGTTTTCAGACGCCGGACGTTGATGTAACTGCAGCAGCCCTCCATTGCTCCACCATTGACGATGCGGACATCGAAACCCTTTACCTCCCGGATAGCCTGGCCGCGGTAGCGAAAATCGGTGAAGAACAGATTTAGCCGCGGTGTCATCAGGGCGCACCCGGCTGAGCCGCTGAAACCGGTCAGGTAGCGAATACTGGGAAGGTGGGTTACCAGCAGGGAGTCGGGCTTGCGGGATTCGGAGGTCAAGCTAACCAGTCGGGTTGAGCCGCTGCGCCAGCGACTGCAGCGCCTCCATGTAGCCGTCAGGGCCCTTGCCGGAAATGGTCTGGTCGCAGACATCGCGTATCACGGAATGGTGCCGCCATTCCTCCGTCCGCGCGTCGATATCGGAAAGGTGGACTTCGATGACCGGCCCCTTGACCATTTCCAGGGCGTCACGGATGGCATAGCTGTAATGTGTCCAGGCGCCCGGATTGATGATCATGCCCAGCGCCCTCAGGCGCAACTCATGGATCTTTTCCACCAGATCACCCTCATGGTTTGTCTGGAAGGAAATACAGACCAGCCCCAGGCGGCGCGCCTCTTTGACCACCTGGTTTTCCAGTTCGGCCAGGCTCAGTGTGCCGTAATGTTCCGGATCGCGCTTGCCCAGCATATTCATGTTGACACCGTGCAGAAGAGCTATGTTGAGGATCTCCCGTTCCTGGTACATTTCACTTTCCCCCCGCGGCCAGGCGCTCGACTTCCCGGCGCAGCATGGTGGCGTCAACGTCACAGTTGATCACCGGTTCGCCAATGGTCTTGAGCAACACCATGTTGGCCGAGATATCATCCGCCTTCTTGTCGCTGGACAGGGCGCTGATTACAGCTCCCGGGTCGATGCCCTGGTAATGCGTCGGCAGCCCCAGCAACTCCAGCAGGGCTTCCAGCCTGTGGGAATAATCTCCCGGCAAGGAAAAAATCTGCTCCGAGATGCGCACGGCTGCCAGCAGCCCGAGCGCCACAGCCTGCCCGTGGGAATAGGCGGTGTAGTTGCCGGCCGTCTCGATACCGTGGCCGACGCTGTGTCCAAGGTTCAGCACCGCCCGGCGGCCATAATCGCGCTCGTCTTCCGATACCACCCCGAGCTTGTACTCGATGCAGCGCCGGACCATCGGCTCGACGAGAGCCATGTTCAGCATCAGGAATTCCTCGTAGCCGGATTCGAGCGCGTAGAAAAATTCGTCCCCGGAAAGCAGGGCGTATTTGATCACCTCGGCCAGGCCCTCGACCAGCTGTTCCCGCGGCAGCGTTTTCAGCAGCTCCGGATCGGTGATGACCATATCGGGCTGATAAAAGGAACCGACGTAATTTTTTGCTTCGTTGATGTTGATGCCGACCTTGCCGCCGATGCTGGAATCCACCTGGGACAGCAGTGTGGTCGGTATCTGCACAAACCCGATACCGCGCATGTAAGTGCTGGCCACAAAGCCGGCCAGATCGCCGACGACTCCGCCGCCAAGGGCGCAAACGGCATCGCCACGCCGGGTCTGCAGGCGAAACAGTTCCGAGAAAAGCCTCGTGGCCTCGGCCAGGCTCTTGGCCTCCTCGCCGGCGTCGACAACAATAGCCTTGACCGCGAAACCGGCTTTCACAAAAACCTGCTCCACTGAGCCAAGAAAGAGGTTGGCCACGTTACTGTCGGTAATGATCACCACTTTGCCCGGCCGGCCGCGGGAACTCCAGAGGTTGCCGGCCTCCCGCACGGCCGCCGCGCTGAGGTATACCGGATATTCCTTGCTGCGCGTGCTGGCGAGCAGCTGGATCACAGGATCCCGGTCCTTTCGTGAATCAGTCTGATGATCCTGTCGGCCACCTGTTCCACCTTCAGGCCACGAGTATCGACGATATATTTGGAAAGGCTGCGATAAAGGCTTTCCCTTTCGGAGTAGAGGGCCTGAAATTTGTCCCGGTCATCGGCAAGCGGCCGCTTGCCACCACGGGCGCGCTTGAAGGCCATGTTGATATCCTCGTCGAGCAGTACCACCAGAGGCTCCCGGGTCAAGCGTTCGTATACAGCCGGTATGGTTACGGCGCCACCACCCAGTGAAACGACGGTGCCAGTCTGCGCACGCGAGGCTTCTTCCAGCAGCCCCAGTACCACTGCCTCCTCAGCCTTGCGAAAACCGGACTCACCATGTATTTCAAAGATCTCGTGAATCGGCATACCAAGATGTTGCTCTACGAGGGGGTCAGCGTCGAAGAAATCCCAGCCCAGTTTTCCGGCCAGCCGCTTGCCGACGGCGGTCTTGCCGCTGCCCATGAACCCGGTCAGGATCAGCCTCTCGGCCAATTTCCCCTCATTCTCCTCATGCAGGCGAGGTACGATTCCCTGACATCAACAAGACAATCTCCGCCAAACTTTTCCAGAAATGCCGCCGCCAGCTCTATGGCGACCATCGCCTCGGCGACGACCGCCGCGGCCGGGACAGCGCAGACGTCGCTGCGCTCCTTGAGCGCCGGCTCCTCGTCACCGGATACCACATCGACGGAACGCAGCGGTTTGGTCAGGGTGGGAATCGGTTTCATGCAGGCGCGAACGATGAGAGGCTCACCGTTGGTCATGCCGCCCTCGAGGCCGCCGGCATTGTTGGTGCGTCGATGATAGCCGGTATCATCGAAATAGATTTCGTCGTGAACAGCCGATCCCGGCCTGCCGGCCAGGTCGAAGCCCGCGCCGATCTCCGCCCCCTTGATGGCTGGTATGCTCATCAGTGCTCCGCCGATACGGCCGCCGAGCCGCTCCGGTCCCGAGGCGTAAGAACCCAGCCCGGGTATCAGGCCAAATGCCTGGACCTCGAAGACTCCGCCCAGGGACTCGCCATCCTTGCGGGCCTTGTCGATCTCCGCCACCATTGCTTCAGCGGCCTTCCCGTCCAGGCAACGAACCGGCGATTCGTCAACCTCCAGGAAATCCTCCGGACTGACTGCCGGTCGATCTGCTTCGATTATGCCGATCCGGGTCACATGGCTGACTACCGAAATCTCAAAACCGGCAAGCAGCTTCCGGGCGATCGCACCGACTGCGACCCTGGCGGCGGTCTCCCGGGCACTCGCCCGCTCGAGCACGCTGCGAACATCATTTAGTCCAAACTTCTGCATGCCCGCAAGGTCTGCATGGCCCGGCCGGGGAACTGTCAGTGGTGCACCTTTTTTTCCGCTTTCGGGCTGACCGGCCGCCATTGCCTCGGTCCAGTTCTTCCAGTCGCTGTTAGCGATCCTCAAAGCTATGGGCGTTCCCAGGGTAGTCCCGTGCCGTACGCCACTCACGATTATCGCCTGATCGGTTTCGATCTTCATGCGGCCACCGCGGCCATGCCCCAGCTGCCGCCGTGCCAGGTCGCGATCGATATCATCAACGGACAGACCGAGGCCAGCCGGTACACCTTCGGCTATGGCAACCAGCTCGGGGCCATGGGATTCGCCTGCTGTCGTAAAGCTAAACGGCAAGAAATCACTCTCCCGTAATGAGATTTGTTTTTACCTGCGGACAGGCTCTGGAGCCGGCCTGTTGAGGAATGCCCCGAACCTTTTCGTTCAGGATTGACACTTGAGTTACTTTACCGGCGGCGGAGTGTATGTGCCACTGGTGCCACTGGTGCCACTGGTGCCACTGGTGCCGGTACTTCCCGTGGTGCCGGTAGTACCCGTCGTTCCTGTCGTGCCAGTTGTACCGGTAGATCCGGTGTAGGTATAAGTGCCGGTGGTGCCGGTGGTGCCAGTAGTTCCTGTGCTGGTTGACGGTGTCGTCGAAGTACCAGTGGTGCCTGTTGTGCCGGTGCCACTGGTCGTGCCCGAACTCTTGGAGACCTGCTGAATGAAAGGATCCTTCCTCAGAAACACAGGTTTCCAGGCGCTTTCGGCGGTCCTGTATCCATCGCTGGTACCGGAAACAGAATAACCGCTGGTCGATGGCGTATTCGACGACTTGTTAGTCGTGGTTCCAGTGGTTCCACCCGGCTTCGTCTCGGCATTTGTCTTCGCCGAGGTCGGCGGGGCAGTTTCCTCGCCACAGGATACAGCCAGGGCCACCGTGAGCATCACCAGTACGATGGCTGCAACCGCCGCAAGTATCGGCGAGCCCCGAAATTTTACAAATTTTGTTACTAATATGTTCATTTATTGATCATTTCCCGTAATTATTGAGTGGCGCTTGTATCACTCTGGGTTCTGCTGGCTGTCTTGCTCGCCGGGGCCGGGTTCGTCATGTAGGCGTTGGCTCCGATCTTCACCAGCACTTCCGGGAAGTCACCGTTATCCGGCTGCATCA
>JAENWV010000216.1 GCA_016650015.1 Thermoleophilia bacterium
CCGAAGAAGATTTTGCCGGCAGCGATCCGGACAGCGATCTTTGCGTCCACTGCGGCCAGGACAGCACCTCGCGCGGACGCCTGGTCAGTTTTGCGATGCTCGAAGCGAAGCTGGGCAAGGCGGACAAACTGTTTGAGATCCTGCGGGAGAACCTGCGCCAGACCCGCGCGCTCGAAGGAGTCACCGACACATTCCTGGCCCAGTCACCGGAAGATCCCAACCGCTTCTTCACTTACTCCCGCTGGCGCGATCGCGCAGCCTACGATGCCGTTCAGGTTATTGCCACCGCCGGCGAAAGCCCGGCGCTCACGGAAGACATTTTGCCTCTGCTGGAAGGTGAGCCACAATTCGGGCTCTATAATGTGATGGACTGAGACAGCAGCCGCCGGGTTGATAACCCACCAGAATCAGGATGTTTTTCTTGTCGCCGATGTCAACCAGCGTCGTGCGTGAGGTGAAGGGCCAGACTTCGGCCACGCCGACATCTGCCGGAGGGAGCCGGTATAAACGGCCAGCAGAACAATAATCAGAAGGATAGCTACAGCAACACCGCCCACGCTGATGGCCAGCCTGGTCGGATCGGAAAAAAGGTTACGTCTGGCAACAGATACTCTCAATGCTCAATCATTATTGAGCAGGCTGAAAGAATCCTTCTTTTAGTCATGCCATCTGCAGCGGGCGTGGTGCCCCTGAAGGACAGAAGCGCCGCTCCGGCCATTCGATTTCATCCTCGCCGAGCCGGCGGTCGACAATTGCTTCCTTCTCGAGATCGCACTTTTCCTGCCATTCCGACATCAGCTCTTCAGCTCTTTCCCAGGAACCCGGAACCGCGCCATCGAGGATAATCAGGGTGCGATAAGGTTCCCGGACCTCAGCGAAACGGCTTCCACAATAGGCACACTCAGCCATGACTTTGGGATTACTGGTATGATTTACTTCTCCGCAATATGGGCAATTTACAGCTTCCATTACTCACACCCCCTTCAAGACATGAAAGCAGGGCCTACTTAGTTTTAGCATCCCTCAATATATTTATTCCTCTTTTACTGGTTTTTGAAGCTATTTTTTCTTTATTTTCAGGCCTTTTTAACTGCCTGCCAAGCTGCCCGCCACTAGCGTGGCCTCGCCCCTGCGGCAATAATGAGACATGCCGCGCCAACAATAATGAGACATGCCGCGCCAGGAAATGATAAAACTACTGCGGATGGAAATTTCCAGGACATACATTCGCCCTGACAGGCGATGCCCACTGTCGCAGCAACCACTGGCGCTCGCCCGTAACGATTCGCGGCAACAGGCCCGGTGGCTAAAAAGCGCCTTTTTATTTGCTGCCTTTCTGGCAGCCCTGATCTTCACGACATTTGTCGCCGGCTGCAACGAAGAGCCCACGGTCAAAACCACTGTCGATACGACCCCGACCACCAAAGCTCCCGCCTACCAGCGCTTGTCGATTCCTTTTTTTCGTGGGATAGATGAGCCGCGCGCCGACTCCTGGCAGGATCTGCTCCTCGACCGGGAGCGGCTACGGCAGGACAGCTTCAATATAGTTACCCTGTCGCCGACGGTGCTGATCACCGAGCGTGCCGGCGGCAAGCCCAGGATGATCCTCGAGGGCGAGGCGCGTTCAGTGCCCGGCCTGGCCGAAGAACTGCACCAGGCCGGTCTGGCGGTTTTTATCGCCCCGACAACCGATGCCCCCGGATACAAACCTGAGATCGAAGTAACCGAAGCGACCCTGAAGCAGCTCACGGAGGATGCCACCCATTGGGCGGAGACCGCTGAACAGCAGCAGGCCGAGCTGTTCTCGCCGCTGGCCGATTACAATCTGGCTCTCGGCACCAACGCGGCCAACCAGTGGTCGGCGACTGTTCTGCCTCTGGTGAAAGAGAAATTTCACGGCTCGCTGGTCGCCAGGGTGGTTCCCGACATCAGCGCCACGGCGAGCACCTCCGGCGCCGCCGGCGCCCCCCGCGATTTCGAACAACTGGACTTCAGGGGCTACGATTACCTGATGCTGGATGTTTATCCAAGGGATCGGACAATACAGGACTGGCCGACAGAATGGGGCGGCTACGATTACCTGATGCTGGATGTTTATCCAAGGGTAGAAATCCTGGACCAGGCCCAGTTCGATCTCTATTTTGATGATCTGCTCAAACGTGCCAATCGCATCGCCGGGCGCGACGGGCTCAAGGGAGTCCTTGTTCAGTTCGGCGCCTGGCGCGAAGCGGTCGGCGCCGACAAAGTCGATGGGCCGGTCCTGGGCGAGGAGGGCCAGGCGCTGGTGGCCGAGCGAGTCATGCAGCTGGCGAAACCACAGGTCAGCGGTATCTTCTGGCGAGGCTGGACCCTGCCGGGCCGCGGTGCCAGGGGCTACAAGGTCGAGGATACCCTGGGCCGCAACTTCCAGGGGCTATAGTTTCGCGCCAACCGGGTATCATTCTTTATGCTCCACTCAACTGCCAAGATCGACCAAAGCTCGAGGAGGATTCATGATCAAGAAGATTCTGGTTCCCACTGACGGTTCGGAGCGTGCTGAA
>JAENWV010000097.1 GCA_016650015.1 Thermoleophilia bacterium
GCCGCGGCAAATCCGTCAAAATCTCATTCATGCTGCCGCTGCGGAAGCCCTCAAGATCGACGGCTATATAAACATAGCCCAGCTGCTTCAGAAAATTGACAATCATTTCCCGATTTCCCTTGGTGGTCAACTCGCCCAGCATATCGGCCGGCACTTCGATACGGACTATGTGACCATGATCCCTGACGCGCAGCTCGCTAAATCCCTGTTTGCGAAGATATGCCTCTGCTTTTTCCACACGCCGGAGCCCCTCGGCTGAGATGGTATTGCCATAAGGAAACCGGGAGGAGAGACAGGCCTGGGCCGGCTTGTCCCAGTTTGGAAGGGCCAGCAACCGCGCCAGAGACCGCACTTCAGTTTTTCCTGCGCCAACGAACTCCAGCGGGTGAAAGACTCCAGCCTCATCGCTCGCCCTTATTCCAGGACGGTAATCCCTGGTATCATCGGCGTTCACACCGTCAGCGAGGCTGCTTATTCCCCTGCTTTTCGCCAAAGCACCCAGTTTGAGCCAAAGCTCCGTTTTGCAGTGATAACAACGGTCGAATGAATTGGCGCAAAATTCATCATTATCGAGTTCATGCGTTTCAATGACCGAGTGGGGGATATTCAGCGAACACGCCAACTCTGTTGCCGCCAGCAACTCCTGCTCCGGCAGAGTTTCCGACTTCGCTGTCACGGCTAATACATTTACGGAACCCAGTGATCTGGCCGCGGCCGCGACAACCACGGACGAATCTACCCCGCCGGAAAAAGCCACGGCTACACTTTTTAACGGGCGCAATTCGTCAAACAAATGCTGGAGAAGATTTTCCGTTGTCACCATCCCGGAAGTGGCCCCTACCGCATCGTTCATCAGGTCTCCCCAACTCTTATCTCGATTTCGCTCACCTGATCCTCAACAATCCTGAAAGCATGACTCTCGGGCTCGTTATTCATCAGCGAGATAATGAGATAAACCGAATCCGGATAGAACGCCAGTTCCCTGTCTTTTGGAGAAGGAAAGGCTGGGGAGTGGGGGTGAGAATGAAAAATGGCTGCAAGCTCCAGTCCATCTCGTTCCATTTCGTCAAATACCTGAAACTGTTCCCGGGAGTCCATTACATAGAACGAGCTGCTGTGCTCGGCGTTCTCCATCAGAAAAACCCTTTTAACATTCCCGTCGCGGTCGCCCGCAAGTATGCCACAGGCTTCCTCGGGCTTACAGGCACGGGCATGATCAAAGACCGCCTCGAGCTGCGCTCGTGATAGCCGCAGGCTGCCGATCATCAGGAGGAGCCGGGGGCTTGCGTCTCGCAGGTATAGGCATACTCGATCAGCTCGGTAATGGTCGGATTCTCACCGCAGACCGGGCATTTCGGGTTTCGCCTCGCATTAACTTCATGAAATCGCAGTCCTTCGGCGTCAAACTGAAGCAGCCGGTTAAACAGAGGCTCACCAACCCCGGTGATTATCTTAAGCACCTCTGTCGCCTGCAGAGTGCCAACCACACCGGCAACCGCTCCCAAAATACCGGCCTCAGCGCAACTTGGCACAGTGCCGGGTGGCGGCGGCTCCTCGAAAACACAGCGGTAGCAGGCGGTTTCCCCGCCATTAATGCTCATGATCAGACCCATGAACCTAAGGATGCCACCCTCGACCAGAAACTTCTTTTTCATGACGCAGGCGTCGTTAATCAGGTACCTGGTCGGAAAGTTATCCACACCATCCACGACAATGTCATAATTTTCGAGCAGAGGGAAAATATTATCCTTGGAAAGCCGCTCGTGATAGACATCCACTTCGATAAGCGGATTAATCTGCTTCATGGTCTCACTGGCGCTATGAACCTTGGGCTTATCGATGTCGGCGGTGGCATGAATGACCTGGCGCTGAAGATTCGTTACATCGACCACGTCGTCCTCAATGACGCCGATGCGACCAACACCGGCTGCCGCCAGATAAAGTAACACCGGCGAACCGAGACCGCCTGCTCCAACCACCAGCACCCGGGCTTCCTTCAGTTTCTGTTGCCCGGTCCCGCCTACCTCGCTCAGGATGATATGCCGCGAATAGCGCAGGATCTCTTCATCTGTCAGGTCGAACAAGCTCCGCCTCCCATGAAATACAGAATATCAATCGTATCGTCAGCCTTTATGGAGACGTTTTCAAAATCCCGCCGGTCCAGGACATCTCCATTGATGCGTACATTAGCGTATAGAGAATTTTCCCCCAACGCTCTCAGAAGTGAATGCACATTCCTGGGGCCGTGGTAATGAGTTGCCTTGCCCTGTACAACCAGTTCAAGACAGCCCGCAGAGTGGCATTTCTCTTCTCTTTCAAATGATAACACCTTGCCGCCATTTTCTGAATTCGAACCGAATTCGCTCAACTGATTCAGCCTCCTCCCATTATCCACCAGCTTTCTTTACGTAGATTTCCGCGAAGCCATCCCGGTCTTCAATTCCCAGAACCTGGTGGCCATTACCACGCACCCATTGGGGCAGGTCGTTCTTGCTTACCGGGTCATCGGTGAGCACCTTGACAATGCCGCCGCCGCCGAGCTGCTCCAGCGCGAGGGCAGTCTTAACTGATGGCATCGGGCACTTCAGGCCACGTGCATCCAGCAGAACATCTTCTTTTACATCCATTATCCCTCCTGATTAACCTCTGAATCACGGATTCTGGAAACGCAGGAATTCTAGGCGCCGCCAAAAAGTTGCGTGGTCAGATATCTTTCGCCTGTATCCGGCAGTATCACTACAATCAGCTTGCCTTTGCTCGCTGATCGTTTCGCCATTCCCAGAGCCGCATGAACCGCAGCCCCGGATGAGATGCCGCAAAGCAAGCCCTCCTCGGTAGCCAGACGCCTCGTCGTCTGCTCGGCGTCCTCGTTTGACACCTGGAAGATCTCATCATAGATGCTGGTATTCAGAATTTCAGGGACAAACCCGGCGCCGATACCCTGGATGCGATGTGGCCCGGGGTCGCCGCCGGATAGCACCGGCGACGCCTTGGGCTCAACAGCCACGATCTGCACCGAGGGCTTGCGCTCCCTGAGCACCTCACCTATGCCAGTAATTGTGCCACCTGTTCCAACACCGGCGACAAAAATGTCAACTTGCCCGGCAGTGTCACGCCAGATCTCTTCGGCGGTTGTTCGCCGGTGGACTTCAGGGTTGGCCGGGTTCTTGAATTGCTGGGGGACGAACGCGTCCTGGTATTCATCCGCCAGCGACTCGGCCTTTTCCACGGCTCCACGCATTCCGTCGGGACCTGGAGTCAGAACCAGTTCTGCGCCATAAGCCTTAAGCAACAACCGGCGCTCCAGGGTCATGGTCTCCGGCATGGTCAGCACAAGCCTGTAACCTTTGGCAGCGCAGACAAATGCCAGAGCGATACCAGTATTTCCACTGGTAGGTTCAATGATGACGGTTTTACCGGGCGTTATCCTGCCATCCCTTTCTGCCGCTTCAATCATTGCTGATCCGATGCGGTCCTTGACGCTTCCGCCGGGATTAAAGCTCTCCAGCTTTGCCACGAGATCCACATCCAGATCTACGGCCAGCCGACTGAGTCTGACCATGGGAGTATTGCCTGTCAGCTCGGATAAATTGTTTGCAATGTCCATTTTCACCTGGGTTCCTGATGGTTTGCTAATAATGGTTGTCATAATTTTATTCCTCCCGCCCTCGCGGTTAGTTTAAATATAGTACATCTCTTCAGCGCGTTCCTGCATAAGTCTTTCCTTGTAGGCAAGATCCGCAATGTTTGCCGCCCCCAAAACGCCTTCCATGTTGATCTTCACATCAGTCCAGACGTCCCTCACAACACAGCGATCAATTTTGTCGCAGGGAGCCCCGGCAGTGCAGGCAGAAGGCGCGACGTTACCATCCAGAACCTCCACCACATCCAGAACACTGACGTCTTCCGGTAACTTCTTGAAACTGAAACCGCCCCTTACACCACGATGGCTGTTTAAAATACCCGCTTTTCGGAGATTGGAAAACAGTTGCTCCAAAAACTGAAGCGGGATGCCCCGACGGGACGCGATGTCGGCGATTGGCACCGGCTGGCCATCGTTATGTTGCGCCAACTCCACAAGGGCTCTGACCGCATACCTGCTTTTCGCCGAAATGTTCATATGTTCTCCATATCTCTAGGAATTTGATAGGTATAGTAGGATTTATGAATCATATTCTTTTGGATATGTTTTGTCAAGTACATATCAAGATACGATTGATAATTATGGAAAGCAGGTCAGTTGCCGCCTTTTGAAATCATTGAGCATACTGCCGACATCGGCATCCGTGCCTTCGGCGCCTCCGAGACGGAGGTGTTCGAAAATGCTGCCGTTGGCATGTTCAGCCTGATTTCCGACCTTGAAAAGATACGGGAGGATAATGACTTTAATATTGAAATCGAGGCAGAAGACCGGGAAACGCTGCTGGTTGAGTGGCTCAACGAGCTGATCTACCTTTATGACAGCCAGGAGCTGTTGCTGAAAAGTTTCAGGATCGCCAGCCTCAAGGAAACAGCTCTCCGGGGGATAGCTTATGGTGAGCATATCGATCCATCGCGACACGATCTGAATGCGGACATCAGGGCCGCTACCTATCACATGCTCAAAATCAAAAAAGACCCTGATGGCTGGATTGCTGAAATCATCTTCGATGTTTGAGATCAGCCCATACTGCTGGGAAATCCCCAGGACCGGCAAGATGCTGGTTCCCGGTCGCGTCTTCGCAGATCGAAGTTTTATCGAACGCGCCGACGAGGAGAAGGCACTCGACCAGGTTCGGAACGTAGCCTGTCTACCGGGCATCGAAATGGCCTCGCTGGCAATGCCCGATATCCATTGGGGATACGGTTTTGCCATCGGAGGCGTTGCGGCATTCCGCATGGAAGACGGAGTCATATCGCCTGGCGGCGTGGGTTACGACATAGCCTGTGGCGTGAGGCTGATCCGAACGAACCTTTTGGCAGCTGAAGTCATGGGTACGGTGCCCAGCCTCATAAACGAACTTTATGGCAGAATTCCCGCGGGAGTGGGCCGTCACGGTGATATACGTCTGAATCAAAAAGAAATGAGTCAGCTGTTGATGAAGGGGGCACCGTGGGTGATAGAGCAGGGCTTTGGCAGACGCGAGGATATTGAAGCCATGGAAGACGGTGGCGTTCTTGAGGGCGCCGACCCCGCCATGGTCAGCTCCAGGGCGATAGAGCGCGGTTTTGGCCAGCCGGGAACCCTGGGAGCAGGCAACCATTTCATCGAAGTGCAACTGGTCGACGAGATCTATGACGAAAAAGCGGCCGAAGCCTACGGCGTCTTTAAGGGTCAGCTCTGCATTATGGCGCATTCGGGCTCCCGCGGCCTGGGGCACCAGGTATGCTCTGAATATATAAAAATCATGGGTGGAGCAGCATCGCGCGCCGGCATCGAACTGCCTGACCGCCAATTGGCATGTGCTCCCATTCAGAGCCGGGAAGGACGCGAATACTATGCCGCCATGGCCTGCGCCGTCAACTTCGCACGCACCAACCGCCAGGTAATGACCCACCTGATACGGGAGTCTTTTGAATACGTCTTCAGAATGTCCGCGGAAAAACTCGGCCTGGACCTCGTCTATGACGTCTCCCATAATTTGGCCAAGTTCGAGGAGCATGGGGGGGAGGGGGAGAAGAAACGGCTGTGCGTTCACCGGAAGGGCGCGACAAGATCATTCCCCGCGGGACATCCGGAAGTGCCCGCCAGATACCGCTCCGTGGGACAGCCGGTAATTGTGCCGGGGGATATGGGTACAGCCTCCTACCTGCTCAAGGGAACCGAAAAAGCCATGGCCGAGAGCTTCGGTTCCACCTGCCATGGGGCCGGCAGGGTCATGGGCCGCCGCGCTGCCAGAAAGGTCATTAATGGTCATGAACTCAAGGCGCGGCTGGAAGCCAGGGGTATTACAGTAAGAACAGGCAAAACCTCAGCTCTCGCCGAGGAAGCTCCGGAAGCCTACAAGGATATTGATAAAGTCGTGGCGGTATGCCATGAGGTCGGGCTATCGCTGAAAGTAGCGCGTCTGCGGCCAATGGGTGTGATCAAAGGATGATCTTGAAGAAAGATCATCCTTTGACAGGGCTCGGCGGTGGAGTAACGGCTCCTTTAAAGCAGCGTCGGCTTCCTTAGGTCGCAGCAACCACAAGTATCACTGTCATCAACTGCATCGATGGCATCCAGGATGATTCGCGACTGGTTGATGGCATCATCCAAAAATATTTCCTTGAGAACCTCGTGCTCCCAATCCTTCACTATGCCTTCCGCATAGTTAACAACGATATACAAAGCCGCA
>JAENWV010000016.1 GCA_016650015.1 Thermoleophilia bacterium
TGCTTATTCATGTGATAGGTCAAACTTTTGAGCGAGCTTGAGAAAATCCTTCTTGTAAAAGAGCTTTATGTTTATTTCCGGGAATCGCTCTCTTATCTTGCGAATCTTCATATTTTTCTTGGTCACATGGGCTTGCTTCATGGTGGTTAACTCTACAAACAGATCCTGCTCCGGCAAATAAAAGTCCGGGGTGAAAGCCTCGACAACATTTCCGTCGGCGTCACGCTCGAGAACAAAGGTGCGGGGTTCATACATCCAGGGGATGCGGTAATAGTCGAGAATCTTGGCACATTCCTCTTCGCTGCGGTTGGCGAACTGGGGGGGCGTAGCCCCCATGTAGGAAGTGAACTTGGTTTCTTTGGCTGCCATTCCTGAAAACTATATCAGAGGGTGAAAGGAACGCTCAAGGAGCAGTTTTTTGCCTACTCGCTTCAGCAAGCTATTTGACCGGCCACGAGCAGCTATGTTAATTTCGATCACTATGGCTCTTTCCATTCCTCCATTACCCCAATCCAGCCGGATCAATTCAGCTGGCAACCTCGAGGTCGCCGGTTGCGATGTCGTCGAACTTGCCAGAGAGTTTGGCACGCCTCTGTTCGTCTATGATGAAGAGCAGATTCGGCAGCGCTGCCGTGATTACCGCCAGGCTTTCTCCGAGCGAACAGACAATTTTGAAATTGTCTATGCAAGCAAGGCTTTCAGCTGTATCGCGCTCTGCCAGCTGATCGGCCAGGAGGGGCTGTCATTGGACGTGGCTTCCGGCGGCGAGCTGCACACCGCCCTCAAGGCCTGGTTTCCACCAGAAAATCTCTATCTGCACGGGAACGCCAACACTCGTGAAGAGCTGGAAAGATCTGTCCGTAACGAGGTAGGTCAGGTCGTCGTGGATTCCCTGGACGAAATGACTGCCCTGGATGAGATCGCCCGGGCGCAGGGTAAAAACCAGCGCATCCTGTTGAGGATTACGCCGGGGATCGAAGCCCACACCCACGATTTCATCCAGACGGGTAAACTGGGCTCGAAGTTCGGTTTTTGTCTGGCTGACGGTGTAGCGGAGCAGGCAGTTCGGTTGGCGATGAACGCGGCGAATCTCGAGCTTACAGGCCTCCATTGCCATATTGGCTCGCAGATCTTCGAGCTGGAGCCTTACGCCAAGGCCATCGGAGTGCTGGCTGACTTTGCAGCGGCCTGCGCCGACAAGCATGGCTTCACCTGCGACCTGCTGGATGTGGGTGGCGGATTGGGAGTAGCATACACCGCAGCTGAAGAACCAGCGGGCGTCGACGAGTTGGCCGAAGTCATCGTTGGTGGAATAAACGCGGAGTTCGCGCGGGTTGGATTACCGATTCCACGAATCATCGTGGAGCCGGGCCGTTCGATCGTGGCCAACGCGGGCCTGACTGTTTACACAATCGAAACCGTTAAGACCATCCCGGACGTCAAGACATACGTGGCGGTGAATGGCGGCATGTCAGACAACATGAGGCCAATGCTTTACGGCGCCCGGTATGAAGCATTGATCGCCAGCCGCCCCGATGCGCAGGCAACGATCAACGTGGCTATAGCAGGCAAGCACTGCGAGTCGGGCGACATCCTCGTCAAGGAGACCGGACTGCCCGATCCTCAGCCGGGCGATCTGCTGGTCACCCCCTGCACCGGGGCCTATGGATATTCGATGGCCAGCAATTACAACGGACAGACGAGGCCGGCGGTCATCTTCGTTAAACAGGCCAAAGCACGGGTGATAATCCATAGAGAAACCTACGAAGATCTTGTGCATCTTCAGGAGCGGCTGGAATAACTGTTTGTCGCAACAGACTGCCGGCAGTCTGGACCCGGACGATGTGACGGCCTGCTGGTGATCTGGTTTCGCTCGGGTGTGAATTGATATCTTTTCCCGATCAGACCAAAAAGGGTTTTGTTGACATACGTTGAATGATGGGCCGAAGGGCGTGTGCCTGTTACACCCCCTTCATCCCTTATACCCGGCGAAAGACCCTCATTTTGAGGGTCTTTCGCTTTCCGGAGCAGAATGATGGAGTCTTGTTTTAATGAATACGGGGCGGGCCCTTCGGGCCCGCCCCGTATTTCTTCTCATGCTGTTCGGCTTCCGTGTTCTGGTCGCCTCGCCGCTGTTATGCGGCTTATACTTGCCTTCCTACATCATTCCGCCGCCGGGGGGCATCATGGGCGCCGGATTTGCTTCAGGAATCTCGGCCACAACACATTCCGTGGTCAGGATATTCTTGGCGATGGATGCGGCGTTTTGCAGGGCGGAACGGGTTACCAGTGCCGGATCGATGATGCCGATCTTTACCAGGTCCTCATATTCGTCAGTAGCGACGTTGAGGCCAACTCCAGGCTTCTCGCTCTTGACCCTGTTTACAACGACGGAGCCTTCCAGGCCGGCGTTGTCGGCCAGCTGGCGGAGAGGTTCCTCAAGCGCACGGGCGATGATATTGACGCCTGTAGCCTCGTCACCGGTGACTTTTACCTTCTGCACCGCACCGATCACGTTGATCAGGGCGACGCCGCCGCCAGGAACGATACCCTCTTCCAAAGCAGCACGAGTAGCGTTCAGGGCATCCTCGACACGATGCTTCTTCTCTTTCATCTCCGTCTCGGTGGCCGCGCCAACCTTGACTACAGCCACGCCGCCGGCCAGCTTGGCCAGGCGCTCCTGCAGCTTCTCGCGGTCGAAATCGGAATCGGTTGCCTCGATCTCGGCCTTGATCTGCTTGATGCGTCCCTTGATATCTGCTGCCTTGCCGGCACCGTCGATAATCGTAGTGTTCTCCTTCGTCACGACGATCTTGCGGGCCTTGCCCAGCTGATCAACGGTAGCGTTCTCCAGTTTCAGGCCCAACTCCTCGCTGATGACCTCGCCACCGGTGAGAATCGCAATATCCTCGAGCATACGCTTGCGCCGCTCGCCGAAGCCCGGGGCCTTGACGGCCAGGCCGGTGAAGGTTCCGCGCAACTTGTTGACCACCAGGGTGGCAAGCGCCTCGCCCTCGACATCCTCGGCAATGATGAGGAGCGGACGACCGCTCTGGATAACCTTCTCCAGTACCGGCAGCAGGTCCTGGACCGCGCCGATCTTCTGGTTGGCCATCAGGACGTAGGGGTCTTCGAGAACCGCTTCCATGCGCTCCTGGTCGGTGATCATGTAAGGAGAGAGGTAGCCCTTGTCGAACTGCATGCCCTCGGTGAATTCGAGATCCATGCCGAAGGTCTGGCCCTCCTCGACGTTTACTACGCCGTCCTTGCCGACCTTCTCGATGGCATCTGCGATGACATCACCGATTACACGGTCGTCGGCGGAGATGGTGGCGACCCTGGCGATGTCCTCTTTGCCCGAGATCGGGTTGGCCTGCTTCTTGATGGCCTCGACAGCGGCATCAACCGCGAGCTCGATGCCGCGCTTGAGGGCCATTGGGTTGGCGCCAGCGGCCACGTTGCGCAGGCCTTCACGCACGATGGCCTGAGCCAGCAAAGTAGCGGTGGTGGTGCCGTCACCAGCTACATCGTTGGTCTTGGTCGCAACCTCTCGCACCAGCTGGGCTCCCTGGTTCTCAAAAACGTCCGCGACATCAATCTCGCGGGCGATGGTTACGCCGTCATTGGTAATGGTCGGCGGGCCAAACTTCTTGTCCAGCACGACGTAGCGCCCCTTGGGGCCCAGCGTGATCTTGACCGCGTCGGCCAGGATGTTGACGCCACGCTCCAGCGCCCGTCTTGCTTCTTCATCAAACTTGATTTCTTTCGCCATATCGTCTCACTCCCTTCGTTATTTTTTTACAACTTTGGCCAATATATCGCTGACTTTCATGATCAGCAGATCCTGGCCCTCGACTTTGACTTCAGTGCCGCCGTACTTGCTGTAGATGACCTCGTCACCCTTCTTCACGTCCATGGGAATACGCTTGCCATTATCGTCGAGCTTGCCTTCACCCACCGCGACGACCTTGCCACGCTGCGGTTTCTCCTGGGCGGAGTCCGGGATGACGATGCCACTGGCGGTTACATCCTGACTTTCCACAGTCTTGACGATAACTCGGTCTTCCAGAGGTTTTAGATTCATAGAAACAACCCTCCTTCTGTTTGTTGTTGATAAGAGACTAATTCGACTTTTTTGGCACTCCATGCATATGAGTGCCAATCGCCGGACATATGATAGTTACATACTCAGATTTTGTCAAATCATCCGTGCATATCAAAAAAAGCGACACCAAGTCGCTAAAAAGCCTGCTAACAGCCTAAATATTTTTTTGTGCGCCGGATTTGCCGGTACAGCTCAAGCGTAGTGCGTCATGACATCTTTCGATTGCCGGTCTTTTCGGTGTCATCAACGTCGCCTTCACTGTCGACAGTCGCCCCTTCCTCTTCGAATACATGATGAAAGCACTGTTTGGCGCCGGGGCACCACTCGATACACGACGCCTTCTCCCGAATTACCAAGTTGCCACAGGCGGCGCATTTGACCCTGGCTTCTCCGCTAAAAAGCTCGACCTCCTCCCCACACCGGGGACATTGCATCACTGTAATTTCAACATCGCTTCCCGGACATTTCATCTGGTTCGAATCTCCTGATTCCTTTATTGACATTCGGCGAATTATTAAACCCTCGCCTCAGTTGGAAGTATTCCCGTAATACACGGCCTCAAACGGCGAAACGGTCAATAAAATGGTATAAGTGACGCAAATCAATTTATTGGGTGATATCTCAGATGAAAAAGGAAAATAATCATCGCATCTATCTTTTTGTAGCAAAGTTGTCCATGGCTCTTCTGGTTCTGGTGGTCGCGCTTTCAGCCGCCGGCTGTAGTGGCGACGACCCGGACACATCAGCCCCCCAGCGAACCGTCATCGACAGGACGCCTGACTGGCGGGGCGCACTCCTCTACATTGCCGATGAAAACGGTCCTGTCCCCGGTTGGGGCAGTGTGCGGGTCTATGACAATGTCAGTGGTTTTGTGGAAAAAACGGTAGAACAGACCGCCGCCGCCGGCCCGGCGGACGTATATGTGACCCGCGATGGCGGTTCCATGTACGTTGCCGGCGCCGAAAATGGCCGTATAGACAAGTTCCGTTGGGATGGTAATAACTGGAACCGGGGCGGCGTTACCCTGGAGCTGCCGGTCACATCTATCTCCGCCGTGATGCCAGGTCCTGACGGCAAGCTATACGTCGCCGCGAATGGCGGGGAACGGCAGGGCCAGCTCTTTCGCCTGGATTTAATCACTGACCGCGTTGAGGATCAGCCGGTGCCGTTCCCCTCGCTTTTGGATGTTCAGGGAGCCGCCTGGTCGCCAGACGGGTCCACAGTCTATCTCTCGGGCCGGAGTCCGCAGGGCCAATGGCGGCTTTGTTCCGCCTCATGGCCATCCCTTTCAGCCGAAAGATGTTTAGACCTGCCGGAAACTACAGGGGCATCAAAGCCGGTGGTTACAGTGGATGGCCGCTCGGTCCTGATCATGGCGCCGGAGCGAGTCTTAATGATAGACCCGGTCTCGATGACGGTCAGGGGGACTTTCGCGCCTTCCGGCAACCCGGCCACCATGTATTCCGATGGAGCCTTAAGCGCTGATGGGAACTTTCTGTTTGTCACAGGCAAGGCCGCGGGACAATTCAGTACTCTTTACGTTGTCAGCCTGGCTGATAATACGACAGTTCATACGGTTAAAAACATCAGCGATACGGCTCGCGGCATCCAGCGAGTGGAGTAGTAAACAGAAAGCTTGCCCACATGGCATCCGCGCCGGTTTGTTGCGGCACTGCTATAGAAATCCCGCTCCCAAAGGGATAGAATTTTTGACTTGACGCGCCCGGCGAAGACGCCCTCTCATCCGTGGACGCCGGGCTGTGATTCCAAATTCGACCAAAGGAGTTGCACATATGCCCGCTGCAGACCCTTCCAAGATCAGAAACGTAGCTGTAATCGGCCACCGTGGCACCGGCAAGACCAGCCTCACTGAAGCAATCCTTTTCATCTCCGGCGCTGTCAATCGCCAGGGAACGGTCGAGCAGGGTACTACGGTGGCTGACCATGATGAAGACGAGAAGAAGAGACAGATGTCGATATCCGCTTCACTTTGCCATCTCAAATGGCGCGACCGCAATATCAATCTTATGGATACACCAGGCGACCCCAGCTTTCATGCGGACACTATCGCCGCCCTTCGGGTAGTTGAAGGCGCTGTCGTCGTCGTCAACGCCACCATCGGTGTCGAGGTGCAGCATGAGCGGCTTTGGAAGCACTGCGAAGACAACGGTGTCAATCGCCTGATCTTCGTCAACATGATGGACCGGGAACGAGCCGATTTCATGGCCGCGGTCGAGCAGCTGCAGGAGAGTTTCGGAACCGGCGCCGTGGCGGCGCAACTACCTATCGGCGCCGAGGACAATTTTGAGGGTGTGGTCGACCTGCTGACCCGAAAGACATGGCGCTACGATAACGGTAAGGCAGTCGAGGGTGAAATCCCGGCCGACATGGCCGATCTGGTTGAAACGTATCGCGATAAGCTAATGGACGAAGTGGCCCAAAACGATGACGACGTGATGGAGAAGTATCTGGAGGGAGAGGAGATCTCTAACGAGGAACTGTATTCGGCCCTCAAGGCGGGCGTGGCTGCAGGGACCGTATTTCCTATCGGCGCTGGCTGCGCCACCAGGTTGACTGGTATAAACCTGCTTCTCGACCTGCTCGTCGACGCCATTCCATCACCGGCCAAACATGGCGCTTTCAAAGCCATTGATGCCAGTTCGGGCGACGAGATCGAGCTGGAATGCAAGTCGGACGCGCCGCTGGCCGCTTTTGTTTTCAAGACGCTGGCTGATCCCTTCAGCGGCCGCATTAATGTTATGCGCGTCTATTCCGGGGAGCTGAAAAGCGACAGCAATGTTTACAACCCGATCACCAAGACCAAGGAACGTGTGGGCAAGCTGCTGCGGCTGCAAGGCAAGGATAACAGTCCCGTCGGTATGCTGGGGCCCGGCGACATCGGCGCTGTCGCCAAACTCAAGGCGACAAACACGGGGGATTCCCTCTGCAGCGAGTCGAATCAGGTAACCTTCCCGGCATTACAGTTCCCCAACCCGGTCATGTCTTTTGCCGTGGAACCCAAGAGCAAGGGTGACGAGGAGAAAATCGGCACCTCGCTCCGCCGTTTTCAGGAAGAGGACCCGACTCTGGTCGTAAAACGAGATCCGCAGACGAACGAGCTGATCGTCTCGGGCCTCAGCCAGGTGCATGTGGAGGTCGTGGTTGATCGCATGAAAGATCGCTTCGGTGTTGAGGTGGCCCTGAAACCGCCGCGCGTCCCCTACCTGGAGACCATCCGTAAACCAGCCCAGTCACAAGGCAAGTATAAAAAACAGACCGGTGGCCGCGGCCAGTACGGCGACTGCTGGCTTAAGGTTGAACCGCTTGACAGCGGCGATGGTTTCGAGTTCGTCGACAAGGTCGTCGGCGGCGTCATACCACGCGGATTTATCCCGGCGGTGGAAAAGGGCGTTATCGAAGCCATGAAGGAGGGTGAACTTTCCGGTAGCCCGCTGGTGGACATGCGGGTGACCGTCTATGACGGCTCGCATCACCCGGTGGACTCCTCGGAGATGGCCTTCAAGATCGCCGCTTCCATGGGTCTGAAAAAAGCGATATCCGCAGCCATTCCGATCATTCTCGAACCGATCATGGCGGTACGGATCACCGTGCCGGAAGAAAATGTTGGCGACGTTATCGGCGACATGAACTCCCGGCGAGGCAAGGTGCTCGGTATGGAGCCCAAGGGCAAGATGAGCCAGGTGAACTCGGAAGTGCCTCTGGCGGAAATGCTTTCCTATGCGCCTGACCTGCGGTCCATGACCGGCGGCCGTGGAGATTACACGATGGAATTCTTACGCTACATCGAGGTCCCCGCTCACCTGGCCCAGAAGATCATCGAGCAGGTGCAGGCGGAGAAAGCGGAAAAGTAAGCTCGCGACTGAAATAAAACAGGCGGCCGGAAAACCGGCCGCCTGTTTTTTCAACAACGTCTGGAGTTTGCCGCTAAACGGCCTCCACTACAGTTACCTCGGGAACCTCTTCGCGAAGCCGCTGCTCGATTCCCATTTTCAACGTCATCTGGGACATTGGGCAACTTCCGCAAGCACCCGTCAGCTTGATCCTGACTGCGCCTTCATCGGTCACTTCTATAAGTTCCAAGTCGCCTCCATCCTGCTGCAAGGCGGGCCTTATTCTTTTCAGAGCATTTTCTACTCTTTTACGCAACATCACATCACCTCCTCCTCGAAGGGATATCTTAAGGATACCCCGGAACATTATGCCAGAAACGTTATTGTATTCCCAATACGGTTACTGGAGGGACGGTTTTTCAGAAAAGCCCGGTGTCATTTGTTGATTTCCGTCCGCTGCGGTTGTTAGGATTCATCTGTGCGTTCCGCTAGCTGGCATACCTCGCCAATATCTTATGACACTGTCAGAAGACTCTCGCAGGCACTGGAAACAAGTGAAATAACAGCCTCGATCCTGGCGCGCCGCGGTTATGGGGACCCCGACAAGGCCAGATTGTTCCTCGACTCCCAGGGTGCGCTTCACGACCCTTTCCTCTTCCCCCAGATGCAGGCCGTATGCGACCGTCTGCGCCTGGCGATTTCACGGGGAGACCGGATCTGCGTCCATGGGGATTATGATGTAGACGGCATCACTTCAACGGCTCTGCTGGTCAACGTTCTTCATGGTATGGGCGCAAACGTGGCATTCCACCTCCCCAATCGCTTCACCGAGGGGTACGGAATAGCCCTGCCGACCGTGGAAAAAATAGCTGGTGAAGGGACTACCCTGCTGATAGCCGTGGATTGCGGCATCGGCGCCCGGGAGCAGCTCTCCCGCGCCGGCGAACTCGGCATGGAATCGATAGTCATCGACCATCACCGGCCGTTGGAGGAGAGCCTGCCATCGGCGCTGATCATCTCCCCCCTGATCTGTGATTATCCGTTCAAGGAGCTCGCCGGCGTCGGCCTCGCTTTCAAGGTAGCCCAGGCGCTGGTGGCTGAATCAGAACCGGCCAGCGATTTATCGTTCATCAGTCCGGAGATCAGACATCACCTGGACCTGGTGGCTTTGGGCACGATTGCCGACGTGGTTCCCCTGGTTGATGAGAATCGCACCCTGGTCAAACTCGGACTGATCCAGCTGGCGCGCACGGAAAAGCCCGGCCTCAAGGAACTTATGCGTATCGGCCAGATCGAGCAATCCAGGGTCAACACCGGACTGGTAGCTTTCCGCATGGCTCCCAGGATCAACGCGGCCGGGCGCCTCGAAGACCCCACTCCTGCCCTGGAGTTGATGCTGACCGAGGATACACAGAGGGCGGAAGAGCTGGCCAGCCAGCTTGATGCAAGCAATCGCGAGCGGCAACGCATCGAAAATCAGATGCTCGCTGAAGCAAGAAAAATGATCAGCGAATGGCCGGAGGACCGCCAGCTGCAACACGGCTATGTTTTGAGCTCGCCCGGATGGCATGAAGGCGTGATCGGCATTGTAGCCTCAAGGCTGGTGGAAACGTATCAACGCCCGGTCATCATGATCGCCGAAAATGAAGACCAGGGCTTTGGAAAAGGCTCGGGGCGCAGCGTCAGTGGCTTCGACCTTCACGGTGCCCTGGTGGAGCTGGGTGATCTTCTCAAGGCGTTCGGCGGCCATCGCGCCGCCTGTGGGCTCACCATAGATATCAATAGTGTTGAAGAATTCCGGAAACGATTCGCCGATTATGCGGACCTCCGGCTGACGGACGACGAGCTGATGCCAAGCCGTTACGTGGACGCACTCGTCTGTGGCCGCGAGCTTACCCTGGAGCTGGCCCAGGAGCTTGCCCGACTGGAGCCCTTCGGGCTCGGGAACCCCGCGGTCGAGCTGTTGCTGCCGGGCGCGCATATCACGAACGACCGCGTTACCCGGGACGGGCAACACCTTCAGTGCCAGGTGGAAGCAGGGGGCGCCAGGTCGAAAGCAATCGGGTTCGGCCAGGCATACCTGCAGGTAAAACTGAAAAACACACCCGACTGGGACGTGGCCTGCCTGCTCGAGCGCAACGAATTCAATGGCTCGGTCTCGCCGCAGTTGCAGCTGCGGGAGATCTTCCCTCGCGAAAGCGAGACCGCGATTGCCAACGGCATGTGCGAATCTCACTGTGACTCTGACTGCCCTGACCGCGTTACCGGTGATGAATTCTGGGGTCTGCTCTCAGGAAATCTGGAGATTACTGATGTCTGGTTGCCATCTGCAACTACCGCTCAGGGAGCCCAAAGTGCGATTGCCAGTGACCTGTCAAAACGCCTGATTGATCGGCGCAATTTTGGTGGCATCAATGCCCAGATAACGCGACTGATCGCCGGTGGCGAAAGCGTTCTGGTGCTGACCGCTGATGTAGCCAGGCGCCGGCGTTTGCTCTCAGATGATCTTAAGTTGAGCCCGGCTCGCGGACACCAGGTGTTTCTGGCCAGCTCCCGCTGCGGTCGGCTGATCCTCGAAAAACGATTGTCGCAGCTGCAGCAGGACGGGCCCGATCTGATGCTCGCTGATTTTGCCACTGTGACCGCACTCCCCGGGCTGGCGGAAAATTTTGATCACCTGGTTTTCGTCGACCCGCCGCTGAACGCTGAAGCCCTCGATTTTCTGGTTTCAACGGCCCCTGACGCTTTCGTTCATTTATTCTACTGTAGCGATGAGGTACAATTTACCAGTAAGGTACTTGAACACGAGTATGATCTTCGTAGTCCGTTGACAAGGGTGTACAGGCACCTGGAAGCGGGAAAGATCTACCCTCTCGACGAAACTACTGAAAGGCTCCTCCTCGCGGGCGGAAAGCATCTCCAGCAACCGCTTCTGGTTGCCAGATGCCTGAAGATTCTCGAGGAGTTGTCGCTGATATCCTTCATGGATGGAAAAGAAGGTCCGATGTTGACCCTGCTGGAGGCTGAGCGTACCGAGCTTGACCGGTCGGCCACCTATGCGGCGATTCAGTCGTTCTATAAGGAGTGTTTGCAATTCTTGAGCAAGTCGCTAAACGCGAAGGTGATCTAGGGTCCGAAGAGGCCGCGCTGCAGGATCTTTTTCAGGCTATTTCCGAATACAATCCCGATTTTGACCGGGACCTGATCACACGCGCTTTCCAGTACTCGCGCGCTCAGCATGAGGGCCGCTTCCGCAAAAGCGGTGAAGATTTCATTTACCATCCCCTGGGCACGGCACGCATCTGCGCTGATCTCAAGCTCGACAGCGTCACCATCGCCGCAGCCCTTCTCCATGACGTAGTCGAGGATACACCAACAACGGTGGACACCATCCGCAAGATGTTCGGCGCGGAAGTAGCCGAGCTGGTTGATGGCCTGACCAATCTGCAAAAAGTATCTCTCAAAAGCGAGGAGGAAGAGCAGGCTGACAACCTCCGTAAAATGATCATCGCCATGGCGAAGGATATCAGGGTGATCCTCATAAAACTGGCCGACCGCACTCACAACATGCGGACCATCTGCTACATGGACAAACAAAAGCAGATTCAAAAGGCCAAGGAGACCCTGGAGATTTATGCGCCACTCGCCCACCGGCTGGGAATCTACAGCATCAAGTGGGAGCTCGAGGATCTCGCCTTTGGAGCACTGCATCCCCGTAAATACTCCGAGCTGCAGCAAATGGTGGCCCAGCGCCGGGCGGACCGGGAGACTTACGTGACCCAGGTCGCCGAATACCTGAAAGTCGAACTTGACAAGGTCGGCATCCAGGCAGAGATCGAGGGTCGCGCCAAACACTTCTACAGCATTTATACCAAGATGGTGAAACGCGGCAAGGAGTTTAACGAGATATACGACCTTACCGCCATGCGGGTTCTTGTAGACACAGTCAAGGACTGTTACGGGGCACTCGGAATCATTCATTCTCTCTGGAAACCGATGCCGGGACGCTTCAAGGATTACATCGCGATGCCCAAGTTCAACATGTACCGTTCACTGCACACCACCGTGATCGGCCCCCAGGGAAAACCATTGGAAATCCAGATCCGCACCAGCAAGATGCACCAGACAGCCGAATATGGCATCGCCGCCCACTGGCTTTACAAGGAAGACAGCAAGTCGAAAAAGTCGAAGGAGCAAACCGACGACAAGCTTGCCTGGTTGAGGCAGATGATGGAATGGCAGAGCGAGACGGAAGACCCGAAAGAGTTCATGAAGACGCTGCGCATCGACCTTTTCGAGGAAGAAGTATACGTTTTCACGCCGAAGGGCGAGGTCGTCAGCCTGGCCGCCAATTCGACGCCGGTGGATTTCGCTTATGCCGTACATACGGACGTCGGGCACCATTGCGTCGGAGCCAAGGTGAACGGCCGCATCGTACCGTTGCAGCACACTCTTCATAGCGGCGACTTCCTCGAAATCCTGACATCAAAATCAAGCAAGGGACCTTCCCGCGACTGGCTCAATTTTGTCAAGACCAGTCGGGCGCGCAACAAGATCCGCCAATGGTTCAAAAAGGAGCGCCGCCAGGATTCCGAGCATATCGGACGCGAGCTGCTGCAGGAGGCTTTGCGGCGAAAGGGGTTGGCCAGTCAGAAAATCGTTGCCTCGCCCGACTTCTCTGAAATGACACGCTCCATGGGCTTCCTGAAAGCTGAAGACCTGTATGTAAGTCTGGGAACCGGCAAGACTTCGCCCCAACAGGTGCTCACCAAGATCACTCAGCACCTGGATGGTACCGGCGAAATGCCGTCGGTAGTCACAAAGTCCACCATGCCGGCTCGTGAGCGTTCGGCAACGGCGCCACCAAAGGAACTCGGTATCAGCGTTGATGGCGTCGACGATGTCGGTGTCCGCCTGGCCAAATGCTGCAAGCCTCTCCCGGGAGACAAAATCGTCGGCTATATCTCCCTGGGCAAGGGAGTGAGCATCCACCGTAAGGATTGTCCCAATGCCAAGGCCCTGAGCCTGCGTTCCGGTGAGCGGTTTATCGAAGTCGCCTGGAAAGGGGCTTCGGAAAAAGCTTTCCGGGCGGAATTCCAGATCGAGGCGATGGATCGCAGCCGTCTATTGGAAGATATCTCGCGCACTCTCAGCGAATCGGGCATCAACATCGTTTCAGCCCAATTAAGCACGATGCCCGACCATTTGGTCAAAGACCGTTTTGTGGTGGAGATCGGTGACGCCAAGCTCCTTGATACCGCACTCGAAACAATCAAGGGGATTGACACTGTTTTTGACGCTTACCGCATCATTCCTGGTATAGATGAAGGTTGATCTTTAGTTAATAGCCAGCTGTCGCCTGAAGGTTGTCACCAAGTTCAATGACAGTTACACACGGGGTTAGGTCTACTATATTGCATGTGTATTGAGCGGTTGGTTCGAACCCGGATTGGCCCACCAAGCTTTAGATTTAAAAAATGGCTTACTCAAGCCATTTACCCTACCAAAATCTTGACGGCAAACCGTGGTCGAATATCGTGCTCGATTATCATGCCAGCTCAATTATTCGATATAGAACATCTGCTTGAAGCGCAAAAGAATCAGGCGGTACCCACAAGGTGTCATCCGACTGACTTGAATAAATGCGCTTGTCCAGGAAAACTTGCTCCAGTTTAAGGAGCCGGAGTGAGCGTCACATCCTCGGGCATCGTTTTGGGCCCTATTTTCGAACTGGAAACTTTCCTGTTGACCAAAGATGGGTGTCACGTCCGGTTTCGGTATCCGATGCCATCATGCGCGACAGATTCGGAAGGGAACTTGGAGCGGTGATCATCGCCCGGGACATAACCGAACGCAGGCGCGCCGGGCAGGCGTTACGTGAAAGTGAATCAGGATTAAAGGCCATCATGGAATCGGTGCCGACGGGGATCACTATCATAGAACCCGCTACGCATACGATCGTAGAAGTAAACACCAGTGTGGCAATCCTGATTTCGAAATTGTTTCTGGTCCGCCCCTGACGATAACCGTAAGCATCGACGTCGCCTCCCGGCCGATGGATGCCGATTGCACCCAGATGCTGGTCGCCGCAACCGACATTGCCATGTTCGCAGCCAAGGAGAGCGGCATGAACCGTACGGCTCGCTACGAGCCGTTGCTCGGTTAAGCCGAGACGCAGGCCTGATGCCAGTGCCGGCCCAGCTACGCCTGGATTGGCGGAGTGGGGGTCATGCTATCCCTGTCATCCTTCCAGTGGTCCTCGATGTCGTTTCTTACGTCCTTGAGCGATTTGCCATCGTTAAGCCCATCCACGGTATCAATTACAATGTCCACGCACATCTTGCAGTTCGCGCCGTGCTCGTCGAACAATGGGTTTTTCTTCTCGGGATCGTCCTGCGCTATGAAGCAGTCGTGGACGCTCTTGTGGCCGGAGTGCTTGCCACAACCGCAGAAGCAGGGTATCTGGCTCATCTCATCGGAGTACTTGGCAGCATACACGTAACCCTTTCTGGCGTTAGTCGTCATGGACGACTTGACGAAATCGGGAAGAATGATGCCATCGCTATCGCTATCAGCGTTATTCAAGGTTCGCATGCCGAGTACGAGACCGGACAGGCCGGCGGCAACAACGGCCGTGATCGCTATTGTCTTAAACCAATTTCTGGGTTTTCCCGACCTGGTTTGGGAATCATTTCTCGCAGCGCCCTTCCGGTTTTTTCTTTTTTTCCCTTTATTGCCCAACTCTTCTCCTTTACCTCAATATGTCAGGAAAGTCGATCATAACAACTGGAAAGCCGAGTATTACTACTAACGGTATTAGACTATCATTGACGATGCCAACTTTTCCGCAGAATTAATCAAAATTAATAATCGCCGATCGCGGCGGGCGGCCCTGGGGTAGTTTATACGGCCACCGGTGGCGTGTGGGTCGGTTCACCGCGCTCACCATACTTGGAGTCGATCTGGTCGCGGATCTCTTTTACGGACTTGCCGTCTTTCTGCCACTGGCTGATATCCTTGGCTTCATCGAGGCAGGTAGCGCAGCCGGCGGCGTGTTCATCGTAGTCGCCGGTATTGCGGTTAAAGAAGCAGTCCTCGAGATCCTGATACTTTTCAGCATCGCGCCCGCAGCCGCAATAACAGGGAACATTATGCAGGATGTCTCGATTGGCGACTGCCATCTGGTATCCCTTGAGCGCATCTTC
This sequence comes from Thermoleophilia bacterium, assembly GCA_016650015.1. Lineage (GTDB taxonomy): Bacteria > Actinomycetota > Thermoleophilia > BMS3ABIN01 > BMS3ABIN01 > JACRMB01. The sequence continues at coordinate 15,162 of JAENWV010000016.1, forward strand.
CGAGCGGTAGACAAAGTCGGGAAATTGAACATACGACTCCGGTCCACCGCTATCACCGCAGCCGGCAATCGCCAAACCCAGTGGCAGCAACAGTATCGCCAAAATAGATAAGGCGGCAGCGCGTTTCAGGATCGTTCCTGTACAGGTCATCTCTTTGAACCTCATTAATCCTCCTAACAGGCACCACTCATGGGCAACAGAAATAGCAGGCCGAATGCGGCAGCCGTAATTCCCGTTGCCGCCTGGGTGCCAACTATAAGCCGGCGGGATGCCGGTATTTTCATAACTGTGCCGCCGTCTGTAAAAAGTGCGTTGATTTCGACAGCCTGGTCGCGCCCGGACTCTGACCGTAACCGACTTGTCCATCGTAAAGACAGATACAACCCTGTACCCAGCAGGCCGAACTGGATGAGTTTGAGCGGGAGGCTGAAGAAATATACATTTGTCGGAGGCATATGACCGGTCCATTCCAGCAGCCGGAACTCCACCAGTAGCGTCTGGACGGACGGCCAGGCGCCGGACCAGAGATGCTGCATCGCCAGAGAGAGAAAGACGCCGAGGGTCAGCGGTAGGGATGCGAAACCGACAGTGTTGAAGGTTGCGCCGGCGCGGCTGAGTCCCGCGGCCAATATCGCCATCGAAATCAAAGCGGATACGCTAGCTATCAACAGGACAACGCCGGCAACGACGGCTAGCCGGTAGTTGAAGTCAAAAAGAGGCAAAGCGGCCTGTTGGTAGCGGGCGAAAAGAGATGTCATCCGCACGGAATCTGCGGCCATCAAAGTCAGCAGCAGCAATGACAGGAATACCTCAGGCCTGGCGAACTCCAGACGGCCGGCGGTCCGGGGCCGGTCAAATCCGAAAGAGGTGATAATACCGCCATCATCTCTCGTTTGCGTACAGTTGCCGCATAGATGGCATTGACCTGGTTGCGTCAGTCTCGCCGGCGCCATGCCAACCGGGCAATTTTTTCGCGTGAGTACCGGTTTGTTGCTGCCGCGGGGTTGCAGAAATGACACGAATGAGTAGGCACGCGTGATCAGGCCCACCGGACACAGATAACGACAGAAGGTCCGGCCTCGAAAAAGCAGAGCCAGGGCCGCCGCCACCACAACCATGCCGATGAGGATCCAGCCAGTAGCGCCGGCATTTGCCTCGAGACCCAGCGCCAAGAAGGCAAGTCCGAAGCAAAAAACCGAGATGATTCCGAGCCAGGGACCAACGTGCCTTACCAGCCGCGGCGCATGAGCGCGGCGGCCGACATGACCCGCAAGATCGGCGATGCCGCCAAATGGGCAGATTCCGCACCACAGTCTGCCGCCAAAAAGAACCACAAACGGCAGTAGCGGCCACCACAGCTTCCATACGGTTTCCGTTGCCAGGTTCCCCTCGCCTCTCTGCCCGGGAGCAAAAGCAAAATATATGATAGCTGCCAGAAAGATATAAAGAAATACATGCGGAGACACCGGAAAGAGACGCCAGCGAAGCAGGCGGTCAAACAGCGAGTAATGCTCGCCCGATAGACCGTCATTGCTCACAAAAACCCCCCGTTTCCTGCGGTTTTTTCAGGACTCTACGTAGTTAGCTTTTACCTGGAACTCCGCTGTCCCTGCGGGGTCACTGGTGGGAACCGTAACTTTGAAAAGGTGCGGGCCTCCCATGCCCTTTTGCATGAGCATGGTAACCTTGACCTCGGTGCTCTCACCCGGATCTATTGTCGTGGAACCCACGACAGCCTGGATGTCTCAGCAGCCATCCAGACGTTTAACACTGGGCAGGCCCGTCGAAAGCGGTCCGGTGCCGTTATTGGTGATCGTGTAATCGTGTTCCACCGTCTCATTGACCGGCACATCGCCAAAATCATAATCACTCTCAGTCAGCTGGACCTTGCCGCCGGTATCGATGCTGAGGTCAGCTTGGTCGTTGCCGCAACCGCTCAATAACAGTACCGTCAGGATGGCCAGCAGGCCGGCGGCGCCAAACACGAGCGTCACACGAATACAGTTCTTTGACCTTCTTATAAGCGGTTTCATTTGGCATCCTCTGTCGTAGTCAGGCATCGAGTTTTGTAGCGGACCCGGCCTGTTTAAAATTTTCAGTTGCGCTTGATGGCAAGGCCGGCAAGCAGAAGGTCTCAATCTCACGGCACCTAGTAATACTACGAAACGTCGTAATAAAAAGCGATATTTTCGATCGTTAAGAAATGTTATGGAGGAGGCCGGTTTCGTTTTCCAATCTTGATATATATCGAAGTACGATATAACCTTGAAACCATGAGCAAAAAATACAACCAATTGCCACAGGTGGCCTTCGCCATCCTGCTTGCCCTAAGCCTGAAGCCGCGCCACGGATACGAAATCATGAAGCAGGTGGCCGAGGATTCAGGAGGAAAGATCAAGCTCGGCCCGGGCGCGTTATATACAAGCATCAAGCAGCTCAACGAGCAGGGGCTGATCGAGGAAGTCGACGCCGATGCGGATTCCCGCCGGCGCTATTACCGTCTGAGCGGTTTGGGAAAGAAAATGCTTGGCGCTGAGCTGAAATATTATGAAACCACGGTGGAGCTTGCTCGCAGTCGAAGGGTTTTAACCATGGAGCCTGGATATGCCTACTAGATTTACAATACTTGAAAGACTGCTGAGTCTTTATTCAAAGGGTTATCGCCAGCGCTATGGCGACCAAATACTGCAGACCTTGGCCGACATGCTTGACGACCAGCCGAAAGTGACTGGCAGGGCCAAAATCTGGCTCAAGGTTGGACTCGATCTTCCCATAAGTATCGTCTGTCAAAACTCTTTAGCATCAGGGAGCAATCTTATGAATGATACTCCTAAATACATCAAGCTCGGCGGCCTGCTAGCAGGAATAATGCTAATCCCCTTTTCGTTGGCTGTGATTGCCAATACGCTAGATCAGGCTATTTACAACGAGACTCTTTATGGCAGCCGGCTATGGGATGCACCTATCCTTAAAACTTGGGCGTTGATTCTGCCGGGATTGGCTCTTTTTGTGGCAATGGCTAGTTATATTCTTTATGTTGCAACATCTGGGGAAAATAAATGGTTTAAGAGGATAATCGATCTTAAGCATGCTTGGCCGGTTATATTAACTGGCCTATTTGCGCTTAGTGTCTTATTTTTTGTGTTTTTTCACGATAGCGCTCATTGCGTTACCGGCAATCCTGTTCATGAAATACAGAACTGGCACCAAACCTGGCAGTGTATCGGGCAACGATAGCCTAACTGGGCTGCATTTCTGGACTCTCAATGACTAATGGCGGGGAGAGGTTATCGAGTGAGCTGTTCTACCGCAAGCTCAAGCTGATTCAAGACCAAAAAGTTCGAGTAGTTGCCGATTACGCCCACCATTCGACTCATTACATTCGCTCATGGCTTTCAGCCAAAAAGTGTCGAATGTCCTGAGCGGTAGTCGAAGGACACTTGGCAGGGTAGCTCAGTCGGTTAGAGCACAGGACTCATAAGCCTGAGGTCGTGGGTTCGAATCCTACCCCGGGAGCCAGAGAAGCTAATTCCTAAGTCCGACCCCCGTCCAACGAGGGAAAAGACATCAAAAACTTCAACAAAAAACACGTTTTCGTCAGAATCCGTGTTTTTTGTTTCTCCCAAGCCGGGCTAGATCCGAATCTAGGTATAAAAAATGCATATATTAAGCCATACTTACCATAATGAATTAATATCCTAGTGCATGATACATATTAAAGTTTTGAGATAGGAAAAAATGGACAAACCGATAGATCCATTCGAGAGCATTAATCGTCATTTGGCGCCAAGCAAGAAGAAATCGCTTCTGAAGAAGGTGTTGATTGGGATTGTTGTTATATTGATTCTGTTGAGTATCCCTTACTTCTGGATCCAGCATCTCTATCCTACAACCAGTCCTTTTAAGGCGATTTCATATCTAAATTATTATCGATCACGCCCCCATCAGGATCTGAATAAAAGTACAATGGGCTTTGCTCCATATTGGCAGTTGGATAAAATGCAAGATATTCGTCTTGATTTGTTAACAGACGTAATTTATTTTAGTTTGATCGTAGACGACCAAGGTAATATCGCTAAGAAAAATGCCAAAAGTGAAGACGACCCCGGATGGGTGGCTTGGAATCAGGCGCCCACTAATGATCTAATTGCCAAAACCCAAATTGCAGGAGGTCGAGCAGGACTGACAATTGCAATTCTTGATAATGACAAAATTAAAAACTTTTTATTATCTGATTCAAGCCAGACTAATTTAATAACTTCTACAGTCAAAGAGGTTAATAAAAAGCATCTGAAACTTATCAATCTAGATTTTGAATATACCGGTGAACCACCTGAAGAATTAGCTGGAAAGTTTACTGCTTTCACGAACAAAATGAAACAAGAGCTCAGTTCAAAGGCTCCCGGCACCGAGTTGGATATAAACCTCATGGTCCGTTCCGGGCGTGATCCCGGCCTCTTTGAGATCGAAAAGCTGAAGTCTTCTGTCGACCGCTTTATCGTGATGTCATATGACTATTACACGTCTGGTTCAGATAGTGCCGGTCCGGTAGCGCCAATGAACGGTGCAGCAAGCAAGAAGTACTTTTTTGATGTTACTACTACCTACAGTGATCTGCTGAAGTTATTGCCAGCTGATAAGATTATCATGGGTATACCATATTATGGGTACGACTGGCCTGTTGAGGATAAAAGCGACCCACGTAGCCTTGCTCTCCCTCAATCAGACGCTAATGGTTATGTTGAAACGCTTTCTTACGGACGAGCACGGGAAGATCAAAAGTTCAGCGGGGATAATTGTCAATTTGATGAACTGGCTCAAACGCCTTGGTGTGGGTACACAGAACCAACAACTGGGAAGGATCGGGTGGCCTGGTTTGAGAACGCACAGTCTATAAAAGCTAAGTACAACTACGCTAAGAACCAAAATTTTTCAGGAATTGCAATATGGACACTTGGGTACGATAAGGCATATCCGGATCTTTGGGATATTTTAAAGCAAACTTTTGTAAAGTAACCAAAAAATTTAAA
>JAENWV010000189.1 GCA_016650015.1 Thermoleophilia bacterium
ACCGGAGGACGTGGGGCTGGTGGCGGCGCAAAAAGCGCTGACCATGCTTGACTCCGTGCCGTCACCCAGTGGCAAGATGACAGTGATCATGCACCGCGGTTTCGGCGGTGTACTGTTTCACGAAGCCTGTGGCCACGGTCTCGAGGCCGATTCAATCGAGAAAGGGGCCAGCGTATTTGCCGGACGTATCGGTGAGCGGGTGGCCTCCAGCCTGGTGACCCTGGTGGACGATGGCAGCATACCGGGGGAATGGGGATCCAATGCGTTTGACGACGAGGGCGTACCGACGCAACGCACCCTGCTGATCGAGGAGGGCAGGCTGGCCGGTTTTATGTATGACGGCCTCAGGGCCCGTAATCTGGGGGCGGTATCAACCGGGAATGGCCGGCGCCAGTCTTTCCGCCATCCTCCGATTCCCCGCATGACCAACACCTTCATTCTCGCCGGCACGAGTAAGCCCGAGGACATAATCGCCGCCACCAGGCATGGATTCTACGCCAAGACGCTTTCAGGCGGTCAGGTGGAACCGGCTTCCGGGGACTTCGTTTTTGGTGTCTCCGAGGGCTATCTTATCGAAAACGGCCGGGTTACCTCGCCGCTGCGGGGGGCTACGCTGATCGGAAATGGTTTGACGGCTCTGAACAATATTGACATGTTGGCCGACGATTTTGAGATGCACATCGGTGTTTGCGGCAAGGACGGCCAAGGGGTTCCGGCGGGCAGTGGCCAGCCGACGCTCCGGATGCTGAACATGACGGTGGGTGGCACCGAAATATGAAAGTTACCGAAGGTCAGGTCAGACGCCCAGGCAATCCTCAGCTCTCCGCTCCGTTTGAGCGTAAACACTGGGAAGGATCCCGAGATGCTTGAAATAGCCAAGAAAGCCCTTGACCATGCCGCCGCCACGGGAGCGGACCAGGCGGAAGTTTTTGCCAATAACACGCGGTCTACCAGAATCAGGGTCTACCGGCAGGAAGTCGAGGAACTGGCCAGTTCTACGGGAAGTGGTGTCGGAATCCGCGTTTTTCGCGGCGATACGGCAGGCTTCGCTTACACCAGCGATCTCTCGGATAGCGCTCTGGCCGCTACCGCCCGGGCTGCTTCAGATAATGCAGCGATCAATGCGGGAGACCGTTTTATGGGACTACCACGGCCGTCAGAATCCTTTCCCGAACTGGATCTGTACTCGGAAAAGCTGGGCGCCACGCCGCTCGCCGGCAAGATCGAACTGGTGAAAAAACTGGAAAAGACCGCGCTGGATCGTGATACACGCATCTCACAAGTGGATTCGGCTACCTACGCCGAGGGCGAGGGAGAGGTGGGAATCGCCAATTCTCTGGGATTTTCGCGCCAGTTTAAAGAAAATACCTGCTATGCTTTTTTACAGGCGATCGCCGAGGCTGACGGGCAGATGCAGACCGGCATGTCTTTCACCACGGGAAGGTATCCAGATCAACTGGAAGCAGCCGCATGTGGACGAGAGGCCGCTGACCGAGCCCTTTCATTGCTGGGCGGGACCCAATGCGAGAGCATGAACTGCGTGGTCATCATGGACCCGTTTGTGGCCTCCAGCCTCATCGGCGTAATCGGCTCGGTGCTTACCGGCGAGTCGGTGCAGAAAAAGCGGTCGATGTTCGCGGGGCTCGTGGGGCAACAGGTCGCCAACGGCATATTCACGCTGACCGACGATGGCATCCACCCCGATGGGCTGGCCAGCGCTCCCTTTGACGGCGAGGGCGTGCCGATGGGCGAGACGGCGCTGATAAAAGGTGGGGTTTTGCAGGGATATTTATATGACACCTACACGGCGCGCAAGGATGGTTGCGAGTCTACCGGCAACGGTGTCAGGGGTTCATATCGGTCCCAGCCCCACGTGGGAGCGACCAATCTCAGGCTGGTCGGCGGCGCCACGCCGCAGGTGGAGATGATCGCCTCGGTGGACAAGGGTTTTTACGTGATGGAAGTCAGCGGCATACATTCCGGCGCCAATCCCGTGTCCGGGGACTTCTCGGTGGGTGCCAGTGGACTTTTAATACGTGATGGACAATTGGCCGAGCCGGTCCGGGAGGTGGTCATCGCTGGCAACCTTATGACAATTCTGAAGAATATCAACATGGTGGGTGATGACAAGCGCTGGGTTCCTTTCGGAGGAAGCATCCAGGCTCCATCGCTGCTAATTGGCGAGATGACGGTCAGTGGAAAATGAAATCCGCGGTTTTTGCCTTGTAATGGGCATTTCCATCTGATAGTGTCCATAACCGCCAGCTTCTGAAACCCTTAAAAACCAGGAGGTATGGAAGTGGGAAAATCTGAATTTGTAAGTGCAGTCGCAGACAAGTCTGATCTTAACAAGACGCAGGCCGCCGCCGCCGTTGATGCGTTCATCGACGTCGTCACCGAGTCGCTGAAGAAAGGCGAAGAGGTTCAGTTCACTGGATTCGGCAAGTTCAGCGTTCAGGATCGCGCCGCTCGCGAGGGCATCAACCCGCAGACCAAGGAAAAAATCCAGATCAAGGCCAGCAAGGTGCCGAAGTTCAGCGCCGGCAGCGCCCTGAAGGCTGCTGTCAAGAAATAAGCAGCTATACACTGGTTTGAATGCGAAGGGGCGCGGGCTTTCAGCCCGCGCCCCTTTCTCTTCCCCCAGGAGCGGTCCCCTTTTACAGATTTCGTAACCTTTTTAAGTGAATCCTTTGATCGGCGAACCGCTGAACAGTAATATCCAGCAAATCCAGCAAACAAATTCCCCGATTTTCCCTGGCAAAGCCACCGCAAAGCCGAAGTTTAAAACCCCCACCGGCAGGATAAAAGTGCCGCATGGATAATCATTAGGTAACGTCCGCAAAGGATGGGGGGAGGAATGGCCTGCAATCCAAATAACTTCGGCAGAATCAATCTCGACCTCTTAAGCCGCGCCATGCCGCCGGCACAGGTCCGCCGGATGGAAAAAAACAGCCGATTTTCGTTCCATCAGGTTTCCTGGCGAACCCTC
>JAENWV010000086.1 GCA_016650015.1 Thermoleophilia bacterium
CGTAACGGCAGTATCACCTTTCATCCCATGGGATACGACGCCTTCGGCCTCAATACCGAGAACGTGGCCATCAAGACCGGTATCCACCCGGCGGAACTGACGAAGATCAACACCGGCAACATCAACCGCCAGCTGCATCGCCTGGGAGTCTCCATCGACTGGAGTCGCGAGCTGGCCACCTGCGATCCGGAATACTACCGCTGGACGCAGTATTTCTTCCTCAAATTTTTCGAGCGTGGCCTGGCCTACAAAAAAGAGGCTCCGGTCAACTGGTGCCCTTCCTGCCAGACTGTGCTCGCCAACGAACAGGTGGTCCAGGGCGGCTGCGAGCGCTGTTCGACCCCGGTGGAACAAACCAGCCTGGTCCAGTGGTTCTTCAAGATCACCGATTACGCCGAGCGGCTGCTCAAGGATTTTGATCAGCTGCAGTCCTGGCCGGAGCGGGTCATCACCATGCAGCGCAACTGGATCGGCCGCAGCGAGGGCGCCGAGGTCATCTTCCGGGTCGAGGAGCTCGACCTGGACATCCCGGTCTTCACCACCAGGCCCGACACGCTTTTCGGGGCCACTTTCTTCCTGCTGGCGCCGGAGCACGAGCTGCTGGGCCGGATAACCGAAGGCATGGCCGAGTCTGAAGCTGTTACAAAATACGCGAACGAGGCGCGGCAAAAGCCCCTGATCGACCGCGCCGTAGCCGACCGCGAGAAGACCGGCGTCTTCACCGGACGCTATGCCGTTAACCCGGTCAACGGCGAGAAGATCCCCATCTGGGTCAGCGATTATGTGCTTATGGAATACGGCACCGGCGCCATCATGGCGGTGCCCGCCCACGACCAGCGCGATTTCGAGTTCGCCCGCAAGTACGGCATCGAGGTACGCGTGGTGGTATCAGGCGATGTCTCAGGTGATGATGCCAGCGATGCCGCAGGTATTGATTCCGGCCCCGCGGTGGACACTGACGCCGGCTCATCAGCGGGCAAGGATTCCGGCTCCCCGGCAAGCGCCGGGCCCGGCTTTGAGGTGGGCGCCGATTCCGGCCCCGGGCTGGAATCGGCCTTCGAGCAGGAAGGAACTCTGGTCAACTCCGGCCGCTTCGACGGCGTGAACAATCGCGAGGCCGGCGCCGCCATCACGGCCTGGCTGGAGTCTGAAGGGAAGGGCAAAACCGCCATCAGCTACCGTCTGCGCGACTGGCTGGTCAGCCGCCAGCGCTACTGGGGGACGCCGATCCCCATCATCTACTGCGACAAGTGCGGCACCGTTCCCGTGCCCGAAAAGGACCTGCCGGTGCTGCTCCCCGATGTCGAGGATTACGCACCCAAGGGCAAGTCGCCCATCGCCGCCAACCAGGAATTTGTCAACACCAGTTGCCCGGAATGCGGCGGCCCCGCCACCCGCGAGACCGACACGATGGACACCTTCGTCGATTCCTCCTGGTATTTCCTGCGTTATACCGACCCAAAAAATGACCGAGAAGCCTTCGACAAGGAGCTCGCCGGCTACTGGATGCCCGTGGACCAGTACATCGGCGGCGTCGAGCATGCCATCCTCCACCTGATGTACGCGAGATTTTTTACCAAGGTGCTCTACGATCTTGGCCTGGTGGATTTCGAGGAACCGTTCAACAATCTGTTCACCCAGGGAATGATCTATTACCAGGGCGCCAAGATGAGCAAGTCCAAGGGCAACGTGGTCAACCCCGACGAGCTCGTAGACCGCTATGGCGCCGACACGCTCAGGCTCTACATTCTCTTTATGGGGCCGCCGGAGCTGGACGTTGAATGGCAGGACCAGGGCATCGAGGGTACCTTCCGTTTTCTGGGAAGGGTCTGGCGGCTGGTCAACGAAATCGTCGAGAAGGCGCCGCCGTCGGAGTATTCAGATTTTACCAAGGCCGCCGCCGAGTCGGTGAAGCTGGTTCGCAAGGCAAACCAGACCATCGCCAAAGTCAGCGCCGACGTATCTGAACGTTTCCGCTTTAACACGGCCATCAGCGCCGTCATGGAGCTGGTGAACGACGCCTATCTGGCCAAGGACGGACTTTTTGCGACCGAAGCGGGGAGCGGCGTACTGCGTTTTGTGGCCGAGACCGTGGTCAAGCTGCTGGATCCGTTTTCCCCGCACATCTGCGCTGAGCTCTGGCAGCGAATGGGCAACGAGCGTCTCTGGACCGAACCGTGGCCCCGGGCTGACGAGCGCTTCCTCGAGGATGAAACTTACGAGCTGGTCGTGCAGGTGAACGGCAAACTGCGGGAGCGGCTGCGGGTTTCCCGCTCGGCGGGGAAGCAGGAACTGCTGGCGGCCGCTCATTCCAGCGAAAAGATTGCCAGGCATATCGAAGGAAAACAGCTGGTCAAGGAAGTGGTCGTGCCGGGGCGGCTGGTGAACCTGGTGGTCAGGTAGGGCAAAAAAGCTTTCCTCGTTCCCTTTTCTCATGGCCGGTTAACGCTCGATTAACGGCTGGCTGATTCAGCGAAGAATACCCTCTCGAATATTACCCGGAAAATTGATTGAATTCCTGGCTGTTCAATTATAGAATCCCGCTATAAAGTGTTGACGGGGCGCGGCGGTGCGCTACCGGAGAAGTGGAAATTCGAGCGGAAGTTGTCATGAAAAGAAATTGGAAGTCTCACCCATGCCGGGCCTGTCGCGCCAGCAGCTGATCGCCTGGGCGGCCGTGGGCCTGGTCATCCTGCTCATCGGGGCCAACTATCTTCGCGGCCAGCTGTCTTCGCCTGTCCGTGAAGAGCCGGCGGCGGTTACCCTGGGCATCAAGGAAGATCGCACTTCGGCGCGGCTCAAGGTCCATGTAGTCGGCGCCGTTGCCCACCCCGGACTTTACGAAATCGAACCCGGCTCCCGGGTCGCCGACGCTCTCGAAAAAGCCGGGGGAGCCACCCCCGCCGCCGATCTCAACCAGATAAACCTCGCCGCCAAACTGGCTGACGGCCAGCAGCTGGTCGTGCCGGAAGTAGGCGCGGCTGGCGTCGCGGCCGGCGCCGGTGGCGCCGGTTCTGGAGCAGGTGGCGGTTCCGGCACGCCAGCGGTCAACCAACCGATAAACATCAATACGGCGACGGCGGAACAGCTTACCGCACTTGACGGTGTCGGCCCCAAGACGGCGCAGAAGATTATCGAATATCGCGAAGCAAACGGTGGTTTTAAAAGTGTCGAGGAGTTGCTGGAAGTGCCGGGCATCGGTCCGGCCAAGTTTGAACAGATCAGGAATCAGGCGGTGATATAGAAACTCCTTCCAGAAACGCCGGCGGCGCCATTACTGGCGCCGCCGGTTGGTAGAAGGAGCCGAAACCGCTTCGCCCGCTTCCCTGAATAAAGGTTGGAGCATCGCGAGATCTCCATGCTGGAAGCTTCTTTAAGTGTCTCTAGGACCCCCTTAAATCGAAGCGGTTTCGACAAAAGCTGTTTCGCCCCAACAGGAGAATTACTTTAATTATCGGGTGATGAAGTTAGAAACGGGCAGAGGTATGCGGGAGGAGTTGCTCTAAACACTACCCGACGACGCCACCATTCGGCCGCGCCGCCGGTTGGTAGAAGGTGCCGATCGACAGAGCCGCGGTCCTGGTCTTCCCTCCCAGCAAGGAGCAGCATGACCCCTTACAGGAAAGCCCAACATCCAGCTTGATTCTGCGTCATCCCGGACGGGTGGGCCAGGATGAGATCGACACATGGTCTATTTTTACCAAAATGCAGTTATTTTTGCCACTATTTTTTCTTTCCGGCTGAACAGATAACAGAAACTTAATTATTTGAAACACCCCTTTAAAGCCGAAACGCGCCGGATGATCCGGCTGGCGGCTCATGCTGTACAACCGTTGGCGCTGCTGGCCGCGTATATTGCCGGTCTGGCGCTGAGTTTGTGCAGACCAGGGCTGGCAATCGCTGCGGCTGCCGGTTTGAGTGCCCTGGTACTGGGCGCGGTTGCCTTCAGGCAAAGAGGCGGGCGCGCTGACACATCGTTCGCTGGAGCGGCACACCCGGGAATGCTGATTCTGATCGCTTTTGCCTGCCTGGGTTTCTTCATCGGTTCCATCCGCCTGGAAGTGCTCGGCCAGAGCGGGTTCCGCGGCCTTTACGGCAAGCGGGTGACAGCCGAGATTACCGTTAGTGAACCGGTGCGGGTGAAAGCCAACAGGATTTCCTTTACCGGCCAGGCGACGCAGGCGCGACAATTACGCGATCAGCTGGATGTCGACGAGGATGTCATGGTGCAGCTGAGCTGTCGTGGCAACTGTCCGCCGGCCGGGGATATCGGTCTGGACGAGGGCGTCAGGATCAAATTGAGCGGTACCGTCAGGGAGCCGGTCTCTACCCCCGGGGCCGATTTCGATTACGCCCAGTATCTGCGGCGGCGTGGTGTGAGTTCGGTGTTGTCCGCCGGTTATGACCAGATAGAGGTTTTGCCCGACCGCCGCGGTGGCATTTCCGGTCTGGTCGACGCCGTCCGGCGGCACTCCCGTCAGGTGCTTAATATCGGCGACTGGGGTGGCGCCAGCGACCTGCTGCAGGGCATGGTTCTCGGTGACGATGAACAGGTGTCCGAGGAAGTCATAGCGGATTTTCGCGCATCCGGTCTGCTGCACCTGCTGGCGGTATCCGGGCAGAACGTCGTCCTGCTCGGCTTCATCGTCATGCTCATCTGCCGGGCTTTGCTGGTGCCGCGCCTGGCGGCGGCGCTGCTGGCCGTGCTGGTGATCTGCCTCTACGTGCCGCTTACCGGGGCCGGACCCTCGATCGTGCGGGCCGGCATCGTCGGCGTGCTTGGCCTGGCTGCCTATCTCTTTTCACGTCAGACCAACGCCTGTTATTTTCTGGCGCTCGCCGCGGCCATCATCATGTCACTGAATCCATACAGCCTGCTGGACCCCGGATTTCAACTTTCCTTCGCCGCCGTCATCGCCATCTTTTACGTGGCGCCGATGCTGAACGGCCCACTCGATGTTTTTCCGGCGGCGCTTCGTGAGGCGGTCGGTATCACCACAGCTGCGAGCCTGGTGACCGCTCCGATCATGATGTTCCACTTTCAGCAGGTGTCGCTGGTCACCGTGCCGGCCAATGTGGCCGCGGCGCCGGTGGCCGGGGCGGTGATGTTCCTGGGGACATTGGCCATTCTGCTGGCGCCGGTTTCCTCGCTGGCAGCCTGGGCGCTCAATTGCGCCTCCGCGTTATGTACCGGCTACCTTATTGCGGTGGCGCACTTTTTTGCCTCACTTCCAGGGGCCGTCTATAATAGCGGACCGCCCGGAGTGGTGGCAATCGTTCTTTTCTACGGTATGCTAGCGGGGATGGTGGCCTTAAGCAGATCAATCGGATTGAACGGGCTGAAGGAGCGACTGAGCCAACGCCGCGGCTACACGCTGGCGATTGCGCTGCTGCTGGCTGCGTTCATCGGCTTCGCCTGCTTCGGCGCCGGCGCCACCGGTCTGCCTCCCACCGTTTACACGGTTTCGTTCCTGGACGTCGGGCAGGGGGATGCGATGCTGATCCAGGTGCCCGGAGGCGCCACCGTGCTGATCGACGGCGGCCCCGGTTCCGGGGTGGTCGACCGGTTAAAAGAGAGTGGCGTCTCCAGGCTCGATGCCGTAGTCCTGACCCATCCTCACGCCGATCACCTGGGCGGGCTGGACGCGGTGCTCAACACATTTCCGGTGACCGCTGTTTACGACGCCGGCTTTCCGTCTTCCAGCCCCCTCTACCGCGATTTCCTCAAACTGGTCGAGGCCAAAGGCATCAGCTACCAGCCGTTGCGAAAGGGGCAGACCCTCACCTACGGTGATCTGACCTTCGACTGCCTCAGCCCCGGCGACACCGAGAAGGCCGATGACCTCAACGCCAACTCGGTGATTCTCGTGGCTGGCTACCACGGTCTTGATATACTTTGTCCGGGGGATGCCGAAGAGGAGACGCTCGCTTCGCTGGACCTGCCGCAGGTCGAAGTCTTCAAGATCGGCCATCACGGCAGCAAGGACACATCCCTCAAGCGGACTCTTGATAAATTGAAGCCGGACACTGTAGTCATCTCAGTTGGGGAGGGAAACTCCTACGGACATCCGGCCACGGACACCCTGGCCAGGCTCAATGAGAGTGGCGCCAGGATATTCAGGACCGATCAGCGGGGGACGGTGCGGATTTTACTCAACGATGCAGGAGCCGGCCCGGGATTTGAAATCCGGACGGACCGCTGAACAGTAATTCTTTTCCGGCAAGCGCCAGGATTGAAAAGGAAAGAAATTTGACCCCAAAAAAGAAAGATATGCTCAAGCCGGTCTACCTGATCACCGGCACCGACGAGACCAAGGTTGAAAAGGCGATGCGGCGGTTGCGCGACCGCGTGGTCGGGGACTCCGGCACCGATCTGAACGTCGATATTTTTGACGCCTCCCAGGAAACGGCGGCGGCCGTTGTCCAGGCTGCCAGCACCCTGCCTTTCGGCGAGGGCGTGCGGCTGGTGCTGGTCACCAGCGTGGGCGCCTGGAACAAGGCCGACAAGGATCTGATCGTCAACTACCTCGCCATGCCGTCGGAGACGACCTGCCTGGCGCTGGTCGGTGGCGGTATCCGCAAAAACGAGATGCTGATGAAGGCTGTGGCCGATGCCGGGCAGGTTCTCAGCTACGAGGCTCCGAGGCCCTCGAACCTGCCATCCTGGGTGCAGGAGCAGGCGGATGAACGGCATCTGAAGATGGAACCGCAGGCGGTCCGCCGCCTGGTGACCATCACCGGTTCGAACCAGCGGGCTATCCTGGGAGAGCTGGACAAGCTGGCGATCTACCTCGGCCGTGGCAAGGTCGGGATCGAGGATATCGAGGAACTCTGCTGGGTTTCGCCTGAAGTGCGCATCTGGGATCTCACAGATTCCCTGGGCGCCCGGGACCGGCAGGCCGTTTTTCGCCACCTGGAGGAACTGCTGGCGGACCGAAC
>JAENWV010000018.1 GCA_016650015.1 Thermoleophilia bacterium
GTCATGAAGCCGTCGCGTGTGCGGTCCGAGCGCACAGTGCATAGACCTCGGTAAAAGGTGGACGATGAGGGTCTGTAAACGAGACTAAAGGAGGCTAAAATGGCCAGCGACATCCTGGAAGGAAAATGGAAGCAGATGAGGGGTGATGTAAAAACCTGGTGGGCGGAGCTAACGGACGATGAGATCGATCAGATCGGCGGCAAAAAAGATCAGCTCGTCGGAAAGCTCCAGGAAAAATACGGCTGGGAGAAAGCAAAGGCCGAAAACGAGGTCGACAAGAAGCTTGCCGAATACAAGGAGAAGCACGAGGTGGCCTGATCGATATGAAAAAAGGCTCAGCCCAATCTTACAAGTAGCCAAGGGTGAGTACGATGTGGACCGCAGCCTATGGCTCGAGAGCCGGCGTTATCGATACAAAGGCCGATTAAGGGGTAAAAGAGAGCTCTTCACTGGCCGAGACAGGGTATCGGCCGCGCGGTTGTCGTTACCAATACAAAGGACGAAGGAGGTTCATCATGTGGCTTGTTATTCTGCTTTTAATACTCGCCTTACTTCTCGGTGGCATCGGGCTTTTCGTCGAGACGTTCAGATGGATTCTAATAATCGCTGTTGTCCTTTTGATCGCAAGTATCCTTACCGGCTGGATGAGAAGAGCATAAGGGTCGGATAAAGGGAGTGTCAGAAATATTTGGTACCTGTCTCGATCGAGCGGCCATCAATTTATAATCGGCGCGGTTTCTACCCCGCGCCGATTTCTATCAATTTATTGAGTTACGGGGAAACCTGGTGCTGAAGGTGGGAATCGAACCCACGCGAGCGGTGACCCTCACCGGATTTTGAGTCCGGCGCGTACGATATTTTGCTTCTCACAACTATTCGGGGGATGATTAACTATCAGAATGTATCTCCGAAGCCTTCCGAGGTATCTCGGAGGCTCTTCTGTGTATTGATCCGGCCTCAGATACACATCGTTTACGAGAAAGCCTTCCGTAGGCTTCTTTTTGCCGAAAACTCACTTCCATGTGCCACCGGCTGCGCCGCCAGTGTTTAGAGGGACCAAGAAATGAAATAGCGGAAGTGTCTTGATGCCGTACGGGAAGCGGGGTGGGTGGGAGGAGGCATGCCGACAAACTCACTAAGTTAATCACCTACCGATCAGCTTCCGGACGATCCGTATAAAGTTCTGTCCTAGGATTTTGGTTGGCAATTGGTTGGCAGCGGCAAGCATGTCAGCTTGGAAATTATTTATGCTGATGTCGAATGATAAAAATTGAATCAGGTTATCCTCTAAACAATCGGGGTATATGAATAACAATCATTTACAGAGAGGTTGCCATGAAAAATGTATTGATTATAAATGCACACTTACGCTATCCGGAGTTTTCTGAAGGGAATCTGACAAAGGCGCTGATAGAAACAGCTACCGATGTATTTGAAAACAACGGTCTCGAAGTAAAAACAACTAAAATCGAAGACGGATACGACCCCAACGAAGAGATGGAGAAACATCTTTGGGCCGATCTGGTTATCTTGCAGACTCCGGTAAATTGGATGAGTGCGCCTTGGATCTACAAGAAGTATGCTGATGAAGTATTCAATGCCGGCCTGTTTACGAAGAAGATGGTTACGGATGACGGACGCACTCGCAAAGACCCCAGCAAGCAATATGGTAGTGGCGGCGTGCTTCAGGGCAAGAAGTTCATGTTCTGTGCCACCTGGAATGCGCCGGAAGAGGCCTTCAACGACGAAAGCCAGGTATTTTTTGAAGGGAAGGCACAAAAGGATGTTTTTTTTAGCGTCAATCTTGGTTACAAATTCTGCGGAATGGAAGTCCTTCCGGGTTTCTCTTGCCACGATGTTCTGAAGAATCCCAAGTTTGACCAGTACATCGAAGACTATAAGAAACATCTTGAGGCACTACTTTAGCCGGAGCATTTTTATAACTGGCTAAACCAGACGCATTTGTACATATCTGGGATGATATTCAGCGCTTAGATGACCGATTTTTCAGGTAAATCCTGGTGCCGAAGGTGGGAATCGAATCCACACCGAAGATGACCCCGACCGGATTTTGAGTCCGCCGCATGTGCTACTTTGCTTCTCACAATCTATTCGATGGGAATGATTAATCATCCGGATACATTTCCGGGGCCTTCCGAGGTATCTCCGAAGCTCTTCCCGTTAGCCACGGGGGCCGAGATATTCACGTCAACGTCAGAAGACCTTTCTGGCTTCGTCGCGATTCGGACCGGGGATTGGCCTTGGATGCGCTTGTGACCGATTGTGTGCCACCGGGTGTGCCATCGAAGGATGAAACCCAGGATGATGGTGTGGCGGATAATGCCAGCTTGCGGCTCGGAAAGCGGAAATGCCTCATTGTGCAGGAGCCGAGACGCGCTAGTCCAGACGCCTAAAATGTTAGAAATAACCACATGTTCGATTCTTATAAAGGCTTCCCTTGCGATGTGAGCGCATCATTCGTTCCTGAATTTATAGAACTTAAAAACCATGAGGTAACTAAATCATTTTAGGCATGACTTCGCCACTCAACGTGAATCTTGCCACCTCAGGCGCGGTCAGGTATTCCCAGCTTCCCTCCACGCCGGCGTGCTTGGCGCCCAGCTCCAGATGCAACATGGCAATGCCGCAATCGAGGCGTTCGGATATCCGCGAGCTGGACTTCTTTACGACCGCCGATACGGTGATGGCGTTGGTGGCGACCTCAAAACGCCAGGGCTGGCGGTTCACGGCTGATGGCGCGATGCGGGCGGCCTCGAGCGCTTCGGAAATCCAGGGCTGCCATTCCGTCTCAGGCAGTCCGCTGCATAGCTCGGTAAGCGGTTTGCGCTTCCGGCTTTTGGCCATGGATTTCAGCATGCGGTCATTCAGGGATGGGGTCGCGGTCCGGTAGCCGAGAGGAGTTACCGCGATCACGGTTTCATTGCCGGCAAGAGAGATGTTCGCTGTGACCGCTTCCGGCCGGAAAAAGCCGCCCACCCAGCAGGTGGAAAGGCCGAGCGCCACCGCCTCGAGGATGATCCCTTCGCCCATGTAGCCGAGATTTTCCTGCACGTTGGGGTCGTCCATATTCCCAATGAAAGCGGCGTATGCCGTCGCCCCCGTGACTGCTCCATAGGAGCCGACTATGCCGCGGAAGATGTTTTCTAGGTTTTCGGTGGAGATTTCCGCGCGGGCGCCCGGGCCCGACAGGCTCAGACAGGTTTCCCTCAGGCCGGCAAGTTTGTCCACTTCAACCGGACGCTTCTGGTAACCACGCCAGGAATGGCGATCGGTCAGCGCTCTGTACCATCTTTCGACTGGAATCTCCACTAGTTGCTTATTCCCGGTTCGGCCGTTATTGGACAAGACGGCGTCAGGTCCATTGACACTTTAACGTGACACAGTAACTTCTGCCGGTGAATCCTTTAGCATTCTTTCATACTTGTCCGGACTCAGGTAGGCCAGAGTTTAATTATCCGGATATATCTCCGAAGCCTTCCGAGGTATCTACGAGGCTTTTTTGTATTCTGGTCCGGCCTCAGGTGCCCAAACGTTACGAGAGGGCTTTTCGCGGCCTTTTTCTGCATCTTATGTGTCACCGGGTGCGCCGCCGAGCTATTAGGATTAAAAAATAAGTTGAATGGACGTCTATTTGCCTTTGAGGGAGCGGGATCGAACTTAAGAGGGCGACTTGGGCACACTAGGCTGAGCACCTAATTTGAGTTTTCCTGTCGTTTCTAATCATTGACTCTTTCAACGGTTACAAAAAAGCGGGCTTTATTGAACGCTACACTGGGGTCCGATTTCTTCAAATCACTCTGGTTATCCTCATCAAGGTTAAGCCCCTGATTTGCAAATGCTTTCAGACCGGCCATAGGGATAAGAATACGACGTTCGCCAAGTCTAACGGATGGAAGATCTCCCCTGTAAACGGCTTCATACGCTGCACTTCGCCCGATGCCGAGTAATTTGGCGGCTTCGGATACACTTACAGTTAACTTTTCCATGTTTACCTCCGTATGTTTATCGCACAAATTTTTGTGAGGGGCCAATTCTAAATAGTAACTTGCTGTCCGGAATAAACTCAATTATTTATTACATCCGTGTCACCTGGTATAGTCACATTCCTGACGATTGCCACGAATAGAATATTTCTTCTAATAATGATTAGGTTAAATAGTTGAAATGAAAAGCTCGGACTACTTTCACAAGAGGTGAATGTTACAAATGATTGTCCACGTTGGTGGCATGTGGACGGCTCCCACAAATGAGGAGGAAAAGCGAAGTGGATTATGAGCAACTAAAACAAAGGCTTCAAACGGAACTCCCGATCAACCGCAAAGAACGGTTCTTCACAGGAACCGTACTGCCTTCCATTCTATTCCATAATGGATTGGCGAATCTTTTCCATTTTCTCAGAGAGATTAAAGGATTCCCACCAGGTATCAATGAGAACACTACTCAGGATAACTTTTTGTTCTATACCGAGTACAATCTCAAGGAATCCGCTGGAAAGCGAAGGCGTTGACCGCGGTGGACTGCTAGTAGACACAAAAGCAGCACTATATGAAGTAACCAGGAGCGATCTGGAAGACGTTTCGATCGGAAATGCGTTTGATTCGCTGCTCGTTGCCGGTACGCGGAACGGGGTTCACAATTCCGCCGAAATAATCCTGCTGTCGCGGGCCTTCGTCCTATTGGAATCGATGAGTCGCGAACTTGCGCCGGAGCATAGCTACCTGGAATCGTTTCGCGAGGAGGTTTCACGACTGACTGCGAAGCACTTCTCTCCGACGCAGATAAAGGAAAAGACAACCAAGTTCGCTTTCGAGTTGGAGCGATTGATAATCGACGCGCCCGGTGACACCAGACGCGCCCTCAGGCGCTTTGCTGAAGGGGATCTTGGCCGAATCCAGGCGCCGATTTTGGAGAACCTGGCAAGTCGCGTCAGTTACAATCTAGAGCGGCTTGGTAGTTCCGTCAGTTTTGCAGCGCTTGTCGTCGGCGGATCGATGCTGTTGTTTGCGCAATTGGGCGGCTATCATCACGTGCTCGGCGAGGTAATGATAATCAGCGGGTTTGCCGGCATGCTCATCAGCCGTGTCAACGCTTGGTTTCGCAAGCGTGCCCGACGCTGAATCATACGTTTGGGATAACCATGTTTTCTGGCATTACCATGGTGCCGAAGGTGGGAATCGAAACCTTGATTAAATGTTGGCAGGCAAAAAGAAGTAAGTGATTCAGGATTTACGGCAAAAAAATATGGCAGGAACGCCTGAAAGCGAACCTGCCGTTAATGCTGCTGGTTTAAAGTAAAGTCTGGAACTTATCTTCCCATCATGGAGCTGCTGCCACTGGTATGAGTCGTGCCAGTGCCACCGGTACCAATGGTTCCCATATGAGATCCGCTTCCTGTACTACTACTACCCATAGTGCCGGAATTGGTTGGGGAACCCATGTCGCCGGTGTTGCCAGAATCCATATAGCCAGACCCATACTCCATATTGTTTGTATCCATGTAGACGGTCCCGGTTTCCATATTGCCGTACTGCATACCGTATCCGGGGTCCATTTCGGTTGACTGCTGCATATGGTTAGTGGCTTCCATCCGTGCAGCGTGTTCTCTCATCTGGACTGCGGCGTTCTCCATATTAGTTGCCATGGCTTCGACCGATCTTGGCATGGACGCAACATCGCCGGTAGTGGTCGTATCACCGCTATTATTCCACCCCATATGGGTGGTTGCGTTTAATGTATGGCCAGAGTCGCCATGCATGTAACTAACGCCTCCGGCGGAAGCAAAACTGGCTGCCGCCAGTAGCAATACCACAGAAATTGTGCCTAATAGTGCGAATCTGAACATAAACAGATCTTCTCCCTTTTAGTTGTTTGAGTTATCAATTGACAAGTTGGATAAGAATCAATAAGTCTAAGTGTTTAACGGATTAGGCTTGAATAAAGATACGGGTTATTGAAGATTTAGGCAGCCAGTATCTAAATGTTTCTGAGAATCGTTAAACTATTAGAGATATGCAGCCCAAAAAGAGAGAACTTATCGAGCTGGTCAGGCGCGTGCAGAAAGGAAACCTGGAGGCCTTCGGAGTCATATATGACGGCTTCTTTGATTCGGTCTATGCATATGTCTTCAGACAAGTTCGCTCACATGCAAACACTGAAGACATCGTTTCACAGGTGTTCCTGGATGCTTTTGAGAAGATCGGAGCATTCAGATGGCGGGGCGCCGGGTTTGCGGCTTGGCTGTTCCGCATTGCGCGAAACGATGTTCTCGACGATTTCCGCCGACGGGGGGTTCGGGCACGAGAAGTGGCTCTATCGGAAGTTGTTATCGAGCAACTACCCGCCAAGTTCTCGGTTGAGGACGAAATGGAGCGGATGTGGGACGAGCAGGAGTTGCTCGACGCTATAGACTGCCTTTCGGAGGACCAGCGTCAGGTGATGCTCCTGAAGCTGATGTTGGATTTCACCAACAAACAGATAGCGGAAGTTATTGACAAAAACGAAGGGGCGGTCAAGGCGCTCAGACGTCGGGCACTTTTATCGCTCAGAAGAATACTGGAGGGTCAAGAAACGAGGCCACAGACTAGGACTGAAAGATGAGTAACCATCTCGAAAAACAACTACAAGCTGCGCTCCAGATGGAGGTTCCGGCCGATGCCAGGGGCAGGATCCGCGCCGAGGTAATGGCGGGGGCAGAGCATACCCTTGCAGAGCAACGCTTCGGCAGATCATCCGGCAGGCGTCGCATCAGGTTATTAAGGACAGTAGCCATTGCGGCAGCTTTTGCCCTACTGCTTTTTGCCAGCACGGTGATGGCCGCTACAAGCGCTCAACCTGATAGCCGGCTATATCCTCTGAAGCAGAAGACAGAGGAAGCTCGCGTAGTTCTGGCGTATCAAGGACTAGACCAGGCCCAGGTCGAGGTGGGGCATGCCAGCAGGCGTCTCGATGAAATCGAACAAATGGTAAGACAGGGCAAACCTGAGTATGTGCCTGGGCTGATCTCAAACTATGACCAGCGAATGTCAAAAGCGAAATATCTGATAAACGAAGCTGCCGCCCGGGGTGAAGATACGTCTGAAGTGGATAACATGATGGCAATGACTGGTGCCCGCCATGACGACATTTTGCGCGGTATTATACTTGACGGTTTGCCCGATCCCGTGGCTGAGGCAGTGCGCCAAGCACTCGGTATCAGCGTGACCCCGGAGTCCGGCGGTTTGGGAGGCGGCATGCCGGGTGGCGTCGACAGCGGCTCCGGCGGCATGCCGGCTTCCGAGTCGGACGGCGGCATGTACCAACCTTCACCTCCCACCGGCATGGATTCCGGCAATTCCGGCGCTGGGCAAAATGGTATGCCGGTTTCCGGGTCGGACGGCGGCATGTACCAACCTTCACCTCCCACCGGCATGGATTCCGGCAATTCCGGCGCTGGGCAAGCCGGCCAGAGCTCCTCATCACGGGGGATGTAACTACAGTGGGCGAGGGGGCGGGAGATACTTCTCCAGATAGCTGTCGCTCATCATCTTGGGTTTGACCGGAACCTCGGCGTCGTCTAGATCGCAGCGGGAAGGCTCTGGCTAAGCGAACATGTTTGGTTTACTTCCTCGGAAAATATCCACGCCTGCCTCACATTGACCAAAGTTGGCAAATGCTTGGCAAAAGAGGCTTGCCGACCTGAGTGTGGGAAATAGGGTATACGACTAAATGACAGTATTTTACAGGCTAATCCTGGTGCCGAAGGTGGGAATCGAACCCACACCGGGGGTGACCCCGACCGGATTTTGAGTCCGGCGCATGCGATACTGTGCCTCTCACGGCCTATTCGGGGGGATGATTAACTATCCGAATATATCTCCGAGGCTTTCCGAGGTATCTCCGACGCTCTTTTGCGTTCTGATCCGGCCTCAGGTACCAATTCGTTATATGAAGGCTTTCCGCGGGCTTCTTCTGGCCTGAATTATGCTTCCATGTGTCGCCGAGTGCGCCGCTGAGCTCCTGGATCATAAGTTAAGCGTGTTTGAAAAGCCCACTTTTCTTTTAAGAAAGCGGAATGGGATGATTGGAATGTGCTTGAGCACGCTAGGCTAGGAACCTAGGCTGCTGGTCTAACGTCAATCATTCATATCTAGGTACATGAAGGATTGCGGGGGGGTTGTCACCATGAAACATTCCAAGGGTACGGGTAAATCGTATAGATTCGGGGTTTTAACCTCAATGGCGTAACCAGTGGCTTTGTTTTCAAAATACTTGAGGAATCTCTTTTTGCTAATCCCCGCATGAGCCTTGGTCTTAGTCCATAAAACTTGCGGTTCGTCCTGCAAAATCGAACCGATTTCGAATTCTCCAATCACTTTCTTAATCGGATCAGACGCATATACTAGAATCTTTCTCACGCCGTCATCTCTGAAAATAGCTTTTCGATACTCGTAGCGCTTGGTCCCTTCGAATATTTTATGCGCGAATTCAGGTTTAATCGACAATAATACTTTCATCCGCCTCACACTCCCTTAAGATGTCCATTAGGTTCTTAACGCTTATTGGCGTGAACCCTCTAGGCGCATCATACACACTCGCGATGATACCCATTTCAATTAACCTTTCCATATTAATTCGTTTGGGCAAAGAATATGAGTAGACAAAATTAACAATAAATGGCCTGCTTGCCGCACTGTAATTCCAGTGCTTTGAAAGCTCCTCGTTGGAAAAAACACTTCTTTTTCTGCACAGTCGAATAAATTCCTCTTCGCTAGGTATTCCGGTAATTACTTTTTCTACCACTCCTAGCGTGGTAATCACGCCTTTGTAATAACCGCCCGTACGATAAAAGACTATTATGTCACCCGCCTCTAATGACCTTTCTATTGATCTCGATATGTAAACTTTACTTATTGCGTTCCTGTGCGGCTCGTTTTCGACGAAATCAAGGGGGGATTCCGTTTTAAGAATCGAATCTGGAAATAACTCTGTATGATATTTAGGATATATTGGCACTATGAAGATATGTCCATGCGTAGAGATGAACGGATACATTCGCTTTGGGGTTGAACGATTTGTTGCTTCTTTCAAATTCCTGATATAAACCAGCTCGCGACCACTCTGGCTAACCTTATAGCCATGGAAGTTGAATCCGAATTCTTCAAAAAGATTTATTAACCTTTGCTGCTCAATTCTCTGATTAAAAGTGGTGACGTAAATCTCATCTACCTTGAAGCGTAAAGCATTATCAAAAACGATCTTGAGGAATCTTTCGCCGAGCCGGAAGCCATTGAGCGCAACCTTAAAGGTTCCAATCTTTAAACGTCTTTTTCGTGAGAGCGAGGGATCGATATCAGAGTAATCTTCATCTTCTCCTTCAACTTTTAGATACAGAAGCGCAATTAGCTTGCCCTCTGAATAACAAACATATACCTCTTCATCCGCCTTCTTATTTACCCATTTTTCAAATGCTGGGTAATCCTCTTTAAGTGTTTCGAAGAACTCGTCCGTAAGATCCAAATTACCAAAAAGTTCTTTCTTTATAGAAAGAACTCGGTAATCTGATAGTTCTGGATTTTCTGTAGTTACTTTCTCAAGAAATGCGTCTATCGTAAAAACGCGCTCAGCAAGA
Organism: Thermoleophilia bacterium; assembly: GCA_016650015.1. Taxonomy (GTDB): domain Bacteria; phylum Actinomycetota; class Thermoleophilia; order BMS3ABIN01; family BMS3ABIN01; genus JACRMB01. Next base: position 9,629 of record JAENWV010000018.1, read on the forward strand.
TTTAACAACAATGCTTTTTGGATAATCTTCTTATCTTCAGTTATAAGTATGTCAACGCGTTCACAATATAACTCATTGATTATTCGTGAGTCGTTCTCGTCGTTGTCGTTCTCGTCGTATTTTGCAGAAACTACATCGACTTCAGGTGCCATCGGGGCTGTGGTTTTCAGTACATGATAGTTCTTAATTTTTAACTGAATGCTCTTTCGGGTTTTTGGATCTTCATGTTTTTCAAGCTCCTGGGCGGTTACCGGGTGAATACATTTTTCATAATGCAATTTGTCTAGCCATCTGAACAAAACGCCGATGTCTTCAATGATTATTGTGGAGGCCTCCCTATGGATGACTATATTCGTGTCCAGAAGAACTCTCACATTATGCCTCCTTAAGGACAATCATAGGAAAAACTTGTGGAGCACATCGTCCTTTTATTCCCTTCAGCTGTCAAGCATCTGAATACTATCAAAGGAAGATCACGAGGATCGCAATGATGGTACAGACCACGAAATAGATCATCGTAAATAACTGGGCATTGGTTAAATAACCCATATGTTGGTAATTAGTAGTGTTGTGAGGCATGAGCTAACTAGGGCATGGACCTGCATGAATAAAGGGATTACGAGCAATGCAGGCGTTTGCAGGATAGTTGTCATCATCCCAGCCCTTTGAGACAAAACAACCTAAGCAATAAACGTGGTGTCGGAGGGGGGACTTGAACCCCCATGAGCCATTGGCTCACTAGGCCCTCAACCTAGCGCGTCTACCAAATTCCGCCACTCCGACGAGGGGTGGTTGGGCGTTTCGCCCGAGACTGGATTATAGGCAAAGCACCCGCTGCGGGCAAGACGCAACAAATAACAGCCGCGACGGATCTTTGTCTATCTAAGCCAAGTCCATCAAAACGATAGAAAGTAACGTCGCTGGGGGTCCTGTGGACTCGTTCCGACCCCGCTTACCAAACCACGTTCAATGAGTTTCACGAGGCGCACCCGTGTCGCGCGCGGTGTGCGGTCGATAGCTGCCGCGATCTCAACGGTCGAGAGGCCTTTGCCGGAAGCAAGCAAATCAAGAATGACCTTATCGATTTTATCAACAACTGGCTTACCAGTGCGCTTGGAATATAGAGTCACGCGAAAACGGTTTCCCAGCTCCTCAAAAGCCGGTGTTGCAAGACCAGAACTACGGCAGGCGGAAATCATGCGCTGGACGCCGCTTCCCCATTGCTCTATTAGGCCTAGCTCATGAAACACGCGACCGATGACACGGTTGCGGAGTTTGGAGACGCCGGCTTTAAGATCGTCGATTGTCAGTCCGAACGGGAGCAAGCCCGGATTCTCAACTTCCAGGCGGTCATTAAAGATGGAAACCCGGATAGGGGCGCCTTGCTGTGAATAGTCTGTGTGAGCAACGGCATTAATAATAGCTTCGCGAACGGCAACAGGAGGCAGGTTCCAAATTTCCCGGCGGCGAATCGCGCCTATTTCAGCACCATGCAGAGTATGCTTTTGGACGAAAACAATGGCCTCCTCGACAGCTTGCACCGGGTAAAGCCTGATCTCCATGCTATCAGCAATATTGGTTTTGTCTTTCCCCCGAAAACGACCAGCCTGAATCCAGGCATCGGGAAAATAGCGTTCACGGTCCTTGCCAAAAAGCAGCTCACCGCCTATCGTTGGCACCTTGCGGCCTTGATGACGGGTTAAAAGCCGAAGTGTTTCCAAATCAGCGCGCTTAAGTTTGCGAACTGATGCAAACGACTCTGAAGCAGCTCGGAAGTCGAGAGCTTCAGAGTCGAGTTCAGGCATAGCCTGCTCGTCGTAAGCCTCACTGCGAGAAAACCGCTGGAGTTCCTCTATGAGCTTCTGATCAGCGCGGCGGTTGGTCGAGCCGACTCTCACGTAGACACCAGCTTTGAGTCCCTCCTTCTTGAGGTAGTGAGGACGTCCCTGGCTGGGATACACCTGCACCGCCAGCAGGTTGGTCTGTCTCCAGGGAAGGATCTCCAAGTCAGGTACAAGGCGCGGAAGTATTCGGTCGCTGATTAGATTAGCCAGACGCTCTTCGACTTCCAGCGGTTCTTTTAAACCAAGTACCTTCCTTGTGCCGTCCTCCACGCCGATCATTAGCGTGCCGCCCGCTGTATTGGCAAAGGCAACAATGGTTCGCAATACGCCGGCGGGAGACGACAAGTCTCGTTTGAATTCAAGGGTTTTACCCTCGGGTCGCTTTAGAAGTTCAAGGTCCATAGCTCGGAATTCTACTCTGAAGTACTCGGAAAGGCAAGACTTCAGAGTAGGTGTTCCATGGTGTTGGATTCCGGCATCTCGGCTAGTGTTTTTAATCAGGTTCGGGACTTTACTTTCAATTGGCCCACCTAAATATTACAAATGGCCCACAATGAAAGCCGATGCGATTATACCGCGCTATATACATATGGGTGATACCGGTCTCGCGGGCGCATTGCTCGCCTTGAATGCTGATGATCTATACGAGAACCGGAATCTATTTGGTCAGTTATTGGAGACGTTTGTTTATGGTGAACTGAAAAGACAGGCAAGCTGGGATGAAGACCATTCAGAATTTTTTCATTTTCGTGACAAACATAAATTTGAAGTTGATATTGTTATCCAAAAAGGATTGAAAACCGCCGGAGTTGAGGTAAAGGCTGCGGCAACCGTGACTGGCAAGGATTTCCAGGGAATGAAGCGGTTGCGGCAATCATTGGGAAACAGGTTTACCTGCGGTGTGGTGCTCTATAACGGCGAGCATGCTCTACCGTTTGGCGATCGGTTCTATGCTATTCCGATGAAGGCGCTTTGGAGCAGTTAAGTTTGGCAAGTGTGCAAAAGAACAACCCCAGAGTCAGCTTCATGCATAGCTGAAATCGAATTTAATCACAATTCCCTGTCCTCACCAATGAGATATGTTTTATCGCCATCTTCCACCGTTGAAATATATGGATCGGTCGTGGCCAGTCTTTTCTGGTACTCAGTTTCCGTCATCATATCCACGTTGATGTCGCGCCTGAATTGCTCTTCCAATCGAGACATCCGGGAATTCAACAGCTCGTAATCGATCTCTCCATCAGTGATGATGAAGCAATCGATGTCGCTGGTATAATCCTCTTCACCACTGGCAAATGAGCCATAGATAAAGGCTGTTTTGATATGTGGCATGTCTGAAAGAGCTTTCCTGGTCAGATGGGGGACTCCATATTTCTTTAAGATCAGGCTACGCATCTCCTGATAAGATGGGTTTTGGAGATTCACAGAAAAGAACCTCTGCTTGCCCCTTATTTCTGATTTCAGGATCCCCTCATCCTCGAGTTTGACCAGCTGGTTCTGGGCGCCTCGCGGCGAAGAGCCGACGATCGAGGCGACTTCGCGAATATAATAATCGCTATCCTCGTTGAGGAAGAAGAGAGACAGGATACTGGCACGAAGTTTTCCGAATAGCTCCATGGTGAAATTGTAAACCATAAGTTTACAATTGTAAATATTATTTTTACATCAGCCGGGTAGATTCTCTTTAAGCATTACCATCTATTCGCTGCATTTGCAGGGACCTTTCTGGTGCGGAATTTGTGCAACAAGTTGTTGCACAAATTCCTTGGCTCCATTACACTTTAACGTGTATTCCACCCTGTATACATTCCGTCCGGCGGTTGTGATAGGCTCCGCACACCCACCGTCTCACTTATCCTCAATATTTTTCCCACTCCTCTGAAAGTGGCGCGGGCCTTCATGGTCCATGCTGAACAATCCAAAAGGAGGAGACATGAACGACAAGACCCCTGCCGGTACGGCCATAGGTGACTATGGCAATCTCCTGGGTGAGATCAAGGAGCGGATCCGGTCCGCGCAGTACGCAGCTCTCAGAGCGGTGAATCGAGAGTTGATCGGACTCTATTGGGATATTGGGCGAATGATCGTCGAAAAGCAGGCTCGGGAGAAATGGGGCCGATCAGTTGTTGAAAAGTTAGCTACAGACCTTCAAGTGGAATTTCCAGGCGTCAGAGGACTCTCCTCGAAAAACCTCTGGAAAATGAAGCAATTCTATGAATCGTATGCTGGAAATGAAATTCTCTCACCATTGGTGCGAGAAATTGGCTGGACGCATAATACGATCGTTATGATGAAGTGCAAAGACGACCTCCAGCGCGAATTCTATATTCGCATGACTCGCAAATTCGGCTGGACGAAAAACGTCCTCATCCATCAAATCGATAATCAGACTTACGAAAAAACCCTTCTTAACCAGGTCAATTTCGATAAGACCCTCCCGGAAGAGGTTCGCAACCAGGCAAAACTCGCTGTCCGCGATGAATACACCTTCGATTTCCTGGAGCTGGGGGATGAATTCTCCGAGCGGCAGCTGGAGACGCAGGTCCTGGCCAGGGTTGAGCCCTTTCTGCGCGAGATGGGAGGTGTCTTCTGCTTTATATCCAGCCAGTTCCGGCTGGAGGTCGGTGCGAAGGAGTTTTTCATCGACCTGCTTCTTTACCACCGGCGTCTCAAGTGTCTGGTGGCCATTGAGCTTAAAGTCGGCGAGTTTCTCCCTGAATACGTCGGTAAGATGCAGTTCTATCTGGCCGTCCTCGACGACAGGGTCCGGGAGCCGGACGAGAATCCATCAATCGGCATCATCCTGTGCCGGTCCAAGGACAGAACTGTTGTTGAATATGCCCTGCGTGATTCGTCCAGGCCGATCGGTATCGCGGCTTACCGGATGGTATCGTCGCTGCCTGAGGAGCTATGCGGCCAGCTGCCTGAGCCGGAGCAGGTTGCTCTGTTGATGGCGGAAGTCTAGCGCCCGGCAGAACGCCCCATGGCGAGAGAAAAAATATATGAGACGGATGATCAGGGCGTGCATTATATCGTCACGACTGATTCTGCCAACGGACGGCGCGCTGAAGCGGAATCATCAAGTCGGGCGGAGATGGGAACAATCAGACGGACCAGGACGGAAGCTTCCAGTTGGGCGGATGATCAGTGGACGGTGGCTCGTCTCTGGGATGAATATCAAACAGCCAACCCCGCTCTTAAAGGCATGAGCGTCTATCGGGCTATCTTCAACGCTCATCTGAGCCGGTCATTCGGCGGCATGCAGCCGGCCGAGATCTCTCCGTTCGACCTGGACCGTCTGAAGCTCGATGAGATGAAAGGCAGATCGCCCAAGTCGATCGCCAACGCCCTGGAGTTGCTGAGGCGGATCATTAACTTCGGCATCAGGCGGGGGTTATGCCCGGGGCCGCGATTCACGATCTAGCTTCCCCGGGTCAACAACGAGAAGACCGAGGACCTGACCGGGGAGGAGCTGGGGTGCCTCGTTTCCGTTCTGGACCGTCACCTCGAGGTCAGATCATCCCGCACGGCGGGCGCCGCCATGATGAAGCTGGCTTTGTACACCGGTATGCGCCGCGGGGAGATCTTCCGTCTGAAATGGTCCGACCTGGATTTCCATCGAAACAACATCCTGCTCAGGGAGCCCAAAGGCGGCCGCAACGTAGTTATCCCGATGAGCAGCCACACGCGACTATTGCTGGAGAGCCTGAGAAGATCCGGTAATGATTGCCGGAGCGATTGCCGGAGCGACCGCAGAAGTGGGCGCGGGAGCGATTATGTGTTTCCGGGGAGAGGTGGCCGCCAGAGGCGCGACGTGAGAAAACAGGTGAACGCCATCAAGGTTGAAGCGGGTCTGCCGGAAGATTTCCGGCCGCTCCACGGGCTCAGACACGTTTTCGCCAGCGGCCTGGTCTCCAGCGGGGTTGAATTTCAGATCGTCCAGCGGCTTCTGACCCACAAGGGCGGCACTGTAACCCACAGGTATGCCCACATCCGGGATGACGCTTTGCGGGCAGCGGCGGAACTGGCGGGGGACCTTGTAGAGCAGGTGACGAAAGCCGCGGAAGGATGTTTCCCCTCCGAAAGGGAATAAACTGTAATGGGCATCCTCTGGAAACTGATTATGCGCGCGCGGGCCGACGGCTGTACGAGCCTGGCTTCGATGCTCGCCTACAACTTTTTCCTCACCTTGATGGGCGTTTTGATCCTCACCGTTTCCACCATGGTCTATCTGCCCATCGATAATCTGGGAGAACAGATAGTCGGGCAACTGAAGATTGTGCTCCCCTCCGACGCCCTCAGCCTTGTCGACCGGACGCTGGCGCGCACCTTCGCTCACGGGCGCTTTCCCATACTCATTCTCAGCCTGCTGGGTACGGTTTATGTCATGAGCAATGGTTACGCGGGCTTGATTGCCTCTCTGAACCGAATTTACCGGTTGAAGGAACACAGGCCATGGCTGAGAGTGCGGCTGCGAGCATTGGTCATGAGCCTGGTGGCGGCGGGATTTATTCTGGCGTCTTTCAGCATGGTTATCATCGCTCCCATCGTTGCCTCGGCGCTTTCCGACGACCAGGGGATATCGGTCACTATTTCCCTCTGGCTGGGGCGGATGCGCTGGCCGGTTATTATCCTGCTGGCGGTGGCGGGGGTCGAGACCGTTTATCGCTACGGGCCCGCTGGTGGCCCCCGCTGGCGTTTTCTCACGCCGGGTACGGTTCTGGCCGCCGGCTCCTGGCTGGTCTCGACGCTGGCCTTTGGCTATTACGTGGATCAGTTCGGCACCTATGAGAGCGTCTACGGCACCCTGGGTGCGGTCGTGGTGCTGCTCACCTGGATGTGGATCAGCGCCCTTTTAGTGCTGCTCGGCGCCGAGATCAACATGCTGTTTGCCAGCGGCAGGATGAAGCTGGAGGCGCCGGAACAGGTGAAGGGCGGGGCGCCGGATGTTTAGCGCAAGTTTCTGAAGTTTAGCAACGTCCCCCATGCTGGTACAATAAGGGTGCAAGCCGAGCGGCCGCTCCGCCAAAAATTTTGGGTCCCGTTTAGGGCGGAGGTTCATTTTGGCGGGGAGGAAAGTCCGGACACCAAAGAGCAGGGTGCTGGGTAACGCCCAGTCGGGGAAACCCGCAGGCAAGTGCCACAGAAAACAAACCGCCTGCTCGGCGGCGTGGGGGATTTGGTCCGGGGACACGAATGATCATGTCCCCGGGGAATAATTCTCCGCGGCGCTGGCGGGTAAGGGTGAAAAGGTGCGGTAAGAGCGCACCGGAGGCGTGGAGACACGTCTGCCAGGTAAACCCCACCCGGTGCAAGGCCAAATAGGAGAGCGTTCACGGGTTGCTCGCCCGGCTCTCGGGTAGGCCGCATGAGGGGCGCGGCGACGCGCTTCCCAGATAGATGGTCGCATAGAACAGAATCCGGCTTACAGGCTTGCTGACCCGAAGGTCCTCTTTCGAGAGGGCCTTCGGTATTTTTATTGCCCATCGCTTTACCAAATCTCCGGTTAACGCTAGAATCAATCGGATTCGTTAGGCCGATCAAATGGCGGCATAATTTAGAGTTTCCGGGAGGCGACTTGGGAGAGCACGACGATTCGGACAAAAGCACCACTCGCGTCGACAGGAACCATTCCAACAAGAGATCTTCCCGGCGCTCGCGCAAATCCCGTGGTAGCAGGAAGTGGCTGAAGAGCCCGTTCCTCTGGTTGGGCTTGCTGGTCGTGCTGGCCCTGGCCGGCGGCGGGGCCTTCTTCGTCCTCAATTCGCGGGGCGATTCCGCCTCTGCTTCCGATAACGGTTCGCCAGTCGCGGATTCCGGGAGCTCCACTGACGCCACGGCGACGACCGGCGAGGTTCCGCTCGCTTCCTCAACCCAGCAGATCGTCGTTGAAATGTCACTGGAAGAAAAAATCGGCCAGATGATGATGATCGGTTTTGAAGGTTACGAGCCGAGCCCGCAGGTGACCAGCGCGATCCAGGAAAAGCACATCGGCTCACTGGTAATTTTCGGGCGCAACATCAATTCCAAAGAGCAGGTCGCCGCCATGGACGCCTCCTTGCAGGCTTTGGCGGCGCAGGCGAAGCAGCCCGCCAAGCTGATGATCGCCATCGACCAGGAAGGTGGCTCGACCCGGCGCTTTACCGACATCGGCCCCTTTTACTCCGAGCCGATGATCGGCGAGATGGGAAGTGAGGCAGGGGTGGCGGCGGCGCAGCAGCAGGCCTCCTCGGCGGCGCGTGACCTTAAAAAACTCGGCATCAATACGAACCTGGCGCCGGTGGTTGATGTCAGCGATGGTTGGGGCTCGATTATGGACGGCCGCAGCTACGGCGCCGATTCAGAACTGGTGACGGAGCTGGGTGGCATGGCGGTTCGCGGCTACAACAACGCCACAACCATCTCCTGCCCCAAGCATTTCCCCGGCCACGGTTCCGCCGACGGCGACTCGGAAACGACGCTGCCGACTGTCGACCTCAGCCTGGAAGCCATCCAGCAAAGCGAGCTGCCCCCCTTCCAGCAGGTCATCAAGGAAGGAGCCCCGATGATCATGGTGGCGCACCTGTCGGTGCCGGCGCTGGACGCGACGGGAACCCCCGCGTCACTGTCGAAGCCGATAGTCACCGACCTTTTGCGCAAGAACCTGGCTTTCCCCGGCGTCATCATCACCGATGACCTGGAAATGGGGGCGATCACCGCAAGCATGAGTGTGGGCGAGGCTGCCGTGGCCGCGGTGATGGCCGGCAACGACATGGTGATTGTCGGGCATACGACCGAGAACCAGCTTCTGGCTTACGACGCCTTGTTGGCGGCAGTGAAGTCAGGGAAGATCAAGGAAGACGACATCAACAAGTCGGTGACGCGCATCATCGAGATGAAGAAGAAGTACCGGCTGGAGAAGTAGGAGGTACGGCGGAACGGCCGGCCGGCGGCCGGGTTCCGGTCCTACCAGGGATCGCCATTGCCGTCGACTCGTTCGATCCTGGTTCCCGTTTTACGGACGATAAGCACAGTCTTGCCGGAATCGTTGGCGGTTACCTGCATTTCGTAACCCCTGGTATCGCCACGCACGACCTCTACCCGGGAGCTCGACGGCTGGTCGATGCTGCTCAGCTCGCTCGTCGTGGAGGCGTATCTTTCATTTTCAGCAAAGTATTGCTCCTGCGCCATCTGGGCATTGCGGAGCTGCGACTCGGCGGCCAGCCCGGCCGCGCGGTCCTGGGGGGCGTTACTGGCGGTGTTTGCCGCGTCGGTTTCCGGGCTGGCAGTGGTATCGCCGGAGCCGCCGCAGGCTGCAAGCATCAGTGGCAGCGTTATGAATAGGATGCTGGCGGCGATCAGGGCGGCGCGGCTGAAGGATTTTTCCGGATAATACATAAATGAGCCTCGGCTTCTTTGAAAGTGTGTGTCGTCGGTCTGGGTTACTGTGATCACTACTTCGGTGTAGATGCGGGAAGACCTGTCGGGCATCGATGTTTTCCCTGTATTTGTAACGTTGTGCTTGAATCCGGGAAAAATGGAGCCAGTACTTTCAGGATAATATACGATTTTTTACAAAGCTTAATCATACTTTAGGATGATTGAATACGGCATTTCATCCCTTAAGGTTATTTCAAGGGGGCATCCCTCCCGTCAGCCACGTTTTGCCTTTTACCGATTTTTCGGGGGCAATCCCTACCGTGCGTGGCCGGCGCCGGGTGCCCCTTTTGTCTTTGTTGAAGCGGATGGCTGGCTCGGGGGAGCTTTTCCGTCTGA